>JBDTLH010000084.1:0-3570 GCA_039934875.1 Acidobacteriaceae bacterium
GCCTCCCGGGTTGAGGGTTAGCTTATACATCGTTGAGCGGGCCACGGCGGCGTCGGTGAAGGGAAGATCGAAGGTGGTGTTGTTATACCAGGCGCTCCATTGGTCCATAAAATAGGGGGAGAGGAAATTCCCCGATTCTCCGGTGACGGTATTGAGGCGGCTATGGTCCCAGTCGGAGAAGTCGGCGGTGAAGCGCTCTGAAGGGCCGAAGTCGGGGCCGACCTGTTTGACGGTGGTCCCGCTACCGGATTGCGGCAGCGTTCCCGGGCCGGCAAATGTTTTCAGGAGGGGCGCGGCGGCGATGACCGGATTTTGCACGGTAAGCTGGTTGTAACCGCCGTAACTCCAATGCTTGAGGTCAGAGGGCGCGTCCGCCAGGGCCGTTTTCACTTGGTCGGCGAGAAAGATGTTCCAATCGGAGTATTGTTTTGGCAGCCATCGCGGCGGCTGAAGGTTGACGATATTTTCGAGTACCGCCGTCGATCCCCAGCGCGTATATAGTGTGTAATTGTCGCCCAGCTTGGAGCGCAGCAGCGTTTCGAAGAGGCGCTTGCGGCTGACGGTCTCGATGCGCGCCGCAGCTGAGTTGATGGACATTCGGCCGTCCCAGCGGCGCAGCAAATCAGCAGCCTGACGCATTTGCGCGTCCGTATTCGGCGTGTGGTCAATGGCATAGGCGAAGCGGTCGGAAAAAAATTTCTCGACATTCGAATAGATATCTGTTTCGAGCGTGAACATGTCATCGGGCGAGAGCTTGGGCTTCGATCGCAGGAATTGGTAGATGCGCTCGGCGCGGTAGGGTGATCCCCAATCCGTAGTAATCAGATAGGGATAATGTTCAGGCGTGACGCGATTGTTGGCGGTCGCGAGAATTCCGCTGGGCGGGTCGTACGACCAGGGCATCTTATCGAAGGGAATGTAGCCCGTCCAATCGTGCGCGCCGTCCGCGCCGGAGACAGGCACGGTACCGTCTCCGGCGGCGCGGATGGGGACCATGCCGGTAGCATGATATCCGATGTGGCCGTCCACATCGGCATAGACGACGTTCTGCCCCGGCCCGGAGAACTTAGAGAATGCCGCCGTGAATTCCTGCCAGTTGCGGGCGCGATTGATCTCCAGAAATGGGAAGCGGATGCCATTCACCGGATCGTATAAGGTCCACTCCAGCGCCAGTTGGCGCGACTCGCCTTCCAGTACCGGCGTGATGATCGGGCCGTGGCGCGTGACTTGCACATCGAAAGAGACGCTCTGGCCTTTGGCGACTTGAATGACCTCATGGCGGATTTCGAGAGGCTGCGGCCCCCGCGGCGTTTGATAGTTGCCGTTCGCCTGATCGATATTTTCGATAAACAAGTCCTGCACGTCCGGCCCCAGGTTGGTGAATCCCCATGCGATGCGCTGGTTGTGCCCGACGATAACGAAGGGCACGCCGGGAAGGGTGACGCCGATCACATTCAGTGAGCCGTCCGCGAGCTTGAGTTGCGCCTGATACCAGATGCCGGGGACTGAATGCGCCAGATGCATGTCGTTCGAGAGCAGCGGCTTGCCAGTGGTGGAGTGCTCGCCGGAGACGACCCAATCATTCGATCCGGGGCGGCACTCGGCGCAGCCATCATTCTCCACGGCGAGTCCGGCGCGACGGATCCAGCCTCCCGGGTCTGGCATTGCCTGCTCTTTCAACGCCGCCACCACCACCGGCGGTGGCACTTCATCCTTTATCTCCGCGGGTTCAGAGCCGGGCGGATGGTCGCGCCAGAACGATGCCGGATAGAGGTCGCGATAAATCTCCGGCGAGACCCTTGCCTCCACCTGCTCCCGGCGCAGGTCGTCGGGATAGCTCTGGTTCAGCATCTGCGCCATATTGATGCCGGCGAGCAGCGTATCAGCGGCAGTCCAGGGCCGCGGCTTATAGCGCAGCAGCATGAATTCGAGCGGCAGGTGCGAACCGGCATCCGCCATCGACGCGTTGACGCCTCGCGCATAGGCATCGAGCGTGGCCCGCGTCGCCGCATCCAGATTGCGTGCTGCGACCTGCGCTGTGTGGCGGGTCTGTAGATAGCGCTGCCGTTTATCGTGAGGGATGTATGCCGCGCCGAGGATTTCCGCCAACTCGCCCGCGGCTACCCGGCGAATCATGTCCATCTGCCACAAGCGGTCTTGCGCGGTGATATAGCCCTGAGCAAAGGCGAGGTCTTCGACGGTTTGCGCGGTGATGTGCGGAGCTCCATGCTGATCGCGCACCACTGTTACCGGGGATTGCAGCCCGGCTACGGTGATAGCGCCTTGCAATTGGGGCAATGCGGCGCGCTCCACATGGAGGAGATACCAGCGGACCGCAAACGCCGAGGCGAGCAATACGAGGGCTATGACGATCGCCGCCTTGAGCCAAAGAGAATTCCAGAGAGGGCGAAGTTTGCCGTGCTGAGTTGGATAGGAGGAGGTGGTCGCCATGATTGAGTGGGTCTGTTCGATTCTAAACCGCTCAGCGGTGCCGCTTGCCGGCGGCAGAGAGTGGCTTGAGATGGCCCGTGATGATGTCGAAAGAAAACTTCATCGGTTTCTTGACGCAAGAAGGAGTGGAATCCGGAATGCCTTCCTCATCAATCCAGACGAATGGGCTTGCCGTTAGTTCGATTCGGTCATCATCAATCCATCCTGTCGTTGTTACCCTCGTGGTGCATAGCTGCTTGAAGTAATTTCCAATTACCTCATCGGGTGATGGCGAGATCGGCTTGGCAGTGCGATCGCCGGAGTTGAATATGACGTATTTGGTACCACCACCACCGTCACTGCCCCAAATCCACTGAGAGATTGCAGCGAGAACGCGCTTACCGGAGGGAGACCAGCGAATGTTTTCGACGCCATTCCCATCATAAGTAGAACCATCTGGGTTTCGTTCAGGGTCCTGTTGAAAGACAAGTCGAAACGAGCTGCGGGGTTCCGCAACGTACAGCATGGTGCTGTTTTCGCAGCCTTGCGCTGGTATGAACTCTGCGGCCGCTACGCCGAATGCCCTGCCGCCCTGTTTGGATGTGAAGATGGGGGTTTGTAATTTGCGGGAAGCCGTATCGACGCCTTTGTCGTTCCGCACGCATTCGACATACTGAGTGGCAAGGGCCTTGGCAGACTGCGCAAACAGAGAAGCATGAAAGCAGATGAGGAATGCAACGCTATATTGCCAGGAGATCCGCATTTCGCCTCTCTTTCGAAGGACACGCCCAAGATTCGCTTCTGTGCTAAGGCCAAAGATCGACGGTCACGCCGTTCCGCTCCAACTCTTGCTTGAGATATATAAGATTAGACCGGATCTTCGCGATATCGCCTACTTGTGGTCCCGACTCGCTTAATGCAACCACCCGTCCATACGGCCAAGCTGAATTTGGCAAACTCTTAAGCTCAGAGAGGACTTCTCCGACAGGAATGCTTATTCGCTCCCGTGGCACTTGATGAGAGATAATCTCGGCTTGGTTTGCGTGTACCACCACGTAAGGGTTGAGCCAATCAATGCCGTCACTGATGTTAGCGTATTTAGCGGGATCAGGTGCCGGAATCCGCTGGCTGAGAGATTTC
>JBDTLH010000085.1:0-19415 GCA_039934875.1 Acidobacteriaceae bacterium
CCTCTTATCCCATCAAACGTATGGCGCACATTTTCTCGGAAAGACTGGAGGTAATCCCGGCTTCGCTCTGGATTTGTGCGCCGTCCAGGCTGATTGCGGTTCGGTGTAAATTGGGGAGGTGAGTTCAGTGGAGGACATGCCGGACGGCTCGCGACTGATAGTCGTTTCCAACCGTCTTCCCGTGGCGCTGGTGCGCGAAGACAACGAGTGGAAAACGAAACGTAGTGCCGGCGGACTTGCGACCGCTATGGATCCGATCCTGAAGCGTGCCGGGGGGTTTTGGATTGGCTGGTCCGGGTCGGAGGAAGAGCAGTCCCCTGAGACGCTCGAGATCTTGCGACGTGACCAGGCGTGCATCGCTGTCGATTTGCCGATAGAGCTGCTGAAGAAGTTCTACGATGGCCATTCGAATCAGGCACTCTGGCCTTTGTTTCACAATTTCGCCTCTAGGCTGGGTCTTCGAATCGGAAAATTGGGAAGCGTATATCGAAGCAAATCGCAGGTTCTGTTCGTCGAGGTGAAGCCGATGTGGGCCAATAAGGGAACTCTGGCAAGCGAGTTGCTCCCGGGGTACGCCGACGGGGGATTTGTTCTCGGCATCGGCGACGACCAGACAGACGAGGACCTCTTCGCGCAGCTTCCCGAGAACGCGTGGAGTATTCACGTAGGAGGCGGTCCAAGCAGAGCGCGGTATAGCGTAGCGGATACGAAACGCGTCCGCAGTTTGCTTCAACGGCTCACGACGTAAGATTTGATTTCCTTCACAGGATTCGACGGGGGGTGCCTTCGGCCCGCTTCGCTCCTGAAAATCACCGTAACAGGGGAATTCGGTTCCCTGTTCCCCCAATTCAATTCCCTGTTCCGTTCGGCAGAAAACTTGCTGACAATCGACGTAACTCGTTGAAGCCTCAAGCCTGATCCTATCTCATGCTGCCCGGAGCGTCCTAACCCTGTATTTTTCCCTGTTAGCAGGGATAACGGTTCGCAAAGGACTGCATACACCGCCAGACAGTCCTGCTCTCCTTGTTTCTTTCGGCTCACATCGCGAAATCTGCCCCATTCGCCGGGAACGCGAGAAATATCCTCTGTCAGAGAATTGGTTAGTCGGAGAGGATGGATCATCGAGCGCATTCTGTGCATAGGCTCCAGGAGTCCGGTTGTTGCGACGTTCAAGGGGAGGGGATGTCTCTAATTCTACGGGCGTACAACATCGGAGGTGAAATTCAAGGTCGAGAGTAGTCAGCTCGTAATGCGCAAGCGCCGAAATAAGACAAATCACCGCGTGGCACGCGAAGGGCAACTGCCACCCAGTCCGGATGTGTAAGAACCGGGGCGGTTGCCTGCCGATACAGCCCGCAGCAACCGAGACAAGTTCACCGGATCCCGGAGAGCGTAGAGTGTTCGGAGCATACCGCTGTGCCTCCTGAAGACATCGCGGGCAATCGTAACATTTCCGACGCGTCCAACGCGGATATAACCCTCGGATAGCGTGTAAACCCAAGTTCTCTATTCACGCGCCAAAGCCAGACCACCTGGGTCAGTACTTGTTTTTCGAACCTTGTGCTTTCTTAGTCCATTTATAGTCCACCAATTCTTTCTCAGTACTCCAAAACTGCTTTCAGGAGCCACCCGCGTCGCAGTTTTTCAATAACTTACGGCGTACACTTTCCCTTTCACGGCGATAACACGGGTTCGAATCCCGTCGGGGACGCCAGGAAAACAAAAGGCTTAGTCTAGCCTCTGCGCACTACGCTTGAGTCGCAGGGCTTGGAAGCCACAAAGCGCCCCGCAGAAACCTCAAACTGGGGCGCTACCTGCAAATTGGAACGGCGAAACGGGTTGCGCCGCCCCCGTAGTTATCGTGTTTGCTTTATATCCAAGGGCAGCACCAGGGCGGCCGCGCTAAGCTTCTCCACATCTACCAAATCCTGACCACGTCCCACAGCGAGCTTGTTGGCGATGAGGTCATCTCGCGAGATGACATGGGCAGGGATGTCTTTGTCCACAAAAGACTCAACGCGATTTTTCCAAGCCTCCTCGAAAGCAACGCCCAGAATACCTTGCAGAATGTCGATGCGAGACGGGGGCGTACCGATCTGGAAAACGGCTTCAGGGTGTCCGTGGAAATCGGCGGGGGTGATTCCAGAAAGCGGTGCGCCGAAGTCGGCGAGCGCGCGGTACACGGCCTCGCCGTTCTTCGCGTCCGATCGTATGAAAAGATCGAGGTCCTTCGTTCCACGCGGCTCGGCATGAAAACTGACGGCATGGCCGCCGATCACCAGATACTCAACATTGTGTTTGTTGAATACGGACAAGAGTTCTTTGTGGTCTTTGAGCATCGAGGTCGATACCTTTCATGGTGTACGCATCGCGCACGATTTCGGCAACGGCTTCCATGCGTTCATAAGCCGGACGTCCCTGCCAATAGCGGTAGGTCTCGTTCTGCTGTTCCTTAAAATCAGTCACCTTGCGAATCGTCTTGTCCATCACATTGTTCCCATTTTACAGCGAGGGTGCGAACGATGTGCTGCTCAGCGCGACGCGACGCGACCGCATGGACACGACAAGCTGCAGAAGACAGCAGGTAGAGCTTCTACAACACGCCATCCTTGATCGCATCGATAATTTCCTGGCTGGAGTCCAGGCAGCGCTCGGGGCCTGATACGAAGAGTGGTCAGGGCCCCGATCTGCGCCAGGCGCAATTCTTGCTGCGCGAGATGAAAAGTCCGGTGCCCTTGAAGTTTTCAGTGGGCACGAAGATCGGGATCAACGACAGTTTGCATGGATCGATCTGCCCCGACCCCAAAGATGACACGGTGTTTGAACGATTTACGTTGCACGCGAATGGTCGGCGGGGACGCCGGCCCTACAGACCCACCTTGTCCGAAGTTTCCCTAAGGATGGTGCGCATCGAGAACCGGTTTGTCTATTGGCAATTCGTAAGCGGCGGCAGCGATCTCTCCTAATGCTTCACCCGCGGTATTCTGCGCTGCGTCCGGATCATCGGCGGGAAGCCCCACCCGGTTGACGTAGAGTGCAAACGCAAGATGCTGCCCAGTCTGGGTTGTGGTATATCCTGCCAGCCCCTTGCCAGTCAGCATGATGCGCTTATTAAGCATGTCATAAGCATCGTAGGTCCCGGTCTTCGCAAATACCTTCCCCGCCGCGGGAGTGTTCTTCTGTGTATCTACAAGGGTCCCATCCCGTCCGAGAACCGGGAGCGCCCTGTGAAACAACGGATAATCAGCCTGCTTCGCCATATAGCCTAGGTAATGGACCATGAAATCAGGCGTGAAGAATGCAGAGGCGGCGCCGCCTGCGCCATCTGCCTGAGAAGCTCCGCTTAGATCAAGCCCGGCCTTTTGCAGGAAGCCACGTTCAAGATCAAATCCCGCCTGATCGATATTGGTCCTTGCCTTTCCCAAAATCGAACCTAAAAGATAAGGAATCATGCTGGCGTGCAGGTTCTGGCTTACCTTCAAGGTAACTTTGATCTCTTCCGAAAATGGCGGAGAGATATGTTCAGCAACGACATTCTCCGGAATGTATTTTTGAGAATACTTGCCAAACTCAATCTTCTCGTCAGGCCGCGGAAGGTTCGCGCTGATCCCTCTTTCCGCCAGTACTTCAGCCAATACGGTTTCGGCAAAGCGTACAGGCTCCGGCACCGGATATCCATAAAGAATTACTTTGCTATGAAGTGGCGCGGTGCCGCTCAAAGTCACGGTACTGGTACCATCCGGATTAGCCACAACGACCGGCCCCTCCAGCTTTTGCCTGCCGCCCGCCGGTGAGGTAATAATCTTGTTGACGAATTTCATATATGCAGTTTGCGGGGAGACGGTCATAGTTGCGGGTGCTCCCTCTGCCGCACCAGCGCCGATCGTCACATCCACCACATTGTCGTTGACAGCGATAGACGATATCTCCGTTCCGGTCCCCAATTCCTTGCCCTCATCGGGAAAAAGGCTGCTGTCCACCAGCACTTTTCCATCTACTTTTTTGATCCCCTTCGCGGCAATCTGGTCGGCAAACTCGCGTATGACCTTCAAGGGATCCCCCGGTACCGCTTTCGTCTTTTCGCTTCCTCCGTAGGCGTGGTCTTCATCTTCAAAGGCCAGAGTGTTGTCCGGTTGAATACGGTTCGAGAGGTTAGGATCCCCGCTTGCAACCAAAACAATATCTCCCTTCAGAACTCCATCCCTATCAATCTCCCCTGTTCTGTAGATCAGGGTATGAAAGCGATAGTCCGCGCCCAACAGTTGCAGAGCGGTGCCCTCAGTCAGCAATTTAGTGGTCGAGCCGGGAGTAAAGAGCTTATCTGCATTCAGGCGGAAGAGCGGCTGCTGGCTATCGAGCGAATAGATTTCTATGCCAAAGGAAGAATGCTTGTATTCCGGACGATTCATGATCGTCTGCACGCGTCCGGTGAACGTGTTCAAATCTTGTGCGCTTGCGCCGGCGGCTAACGCTCCCAGCACTGCGACGAGCAAGCAGTGCGTTTTCTTTAGCATGAGTGTGCCTTTCACTTTCGCATCCTACCCGCTTCCCGATTTTGAAAGCTATCGCCTCGATAGCTCTTCGAATGTCTGATTATCGATGGGATATTTCTGCCAGTCCTTATAGTCGAAGTGCCACCACTCGTAGGGGTACACCTTGAACCCTTCCGACTCCATCGCATCGCGCAATAGATCGCGCTGCCAGCGCTCCAGCGAGGTGCCGCCGGGGTAATACGCGTAAGAGCGCTCTGACATCTCGTCATAGACCCCCGTCATTTCGAGCTCTTTGCCTGTCGCGAGATCATACAGGCTGAGATCCACCGCGCAGCCGCGGTTGTGGCGCGAACCTTCCGCCGGATCGGCAACAAATATGTGTTCTGACGGCGGAGTGGCATCCCAGAAAATCTTCGTGACATACCAGGGGCGATAAGCGTCATGGATGATCAGGCCGTATCCCTTGCCCTTCAGGCCGCGACTGACGCGCGCCACCGCCTCCGCGGCGGGACGCTGCATATATGCTTTTTCTTCGGTGTAAACCGGCGTGCTGAGAAAGTTATTGCTGGTCGCATAACGAACATCGAGTTTGATCGACGGATCCAGCGACGTCAGCTCCACCAGATGAGGCTGTAGAAAGTCTCCTTTTTCTGCTGGGGGCTTTGCTGCCAGGGCTTCTTTACGCAATTCGGGAACCGGCTTGACCGGCTTAATACGAAATATGCCGTCGTTACCCGCGCCAATCGGGCGGCGCTTGAAGGTGGCGCCGCTGACCTTTACTTGCGTGGGTGAAAACTCGGCGCGCTCTCCGTCATACAAACCATGGTCCGGGAAGCCGTACATTTCGTCTGCGCGTTGCGTCAGCGGATCGAACTCGAACCATTCGATCAATGCGGTGAGCTTACCGCCCTTCTCGAGCATGTAGAGCTTGTCGTGGTCCCAGCCGTATTCGCCGAGCAGCGCTCCGATCTGCTCCGACGGAGGCTCGGGCTTCTCCACCTGCGTCTTCTGTAACGTCTCGCCGCCGATCGTGATTCCATTGCCCGCGGCCTTTAGCGTCGTGCCGTAGCTGAGCGCATCATCCACGATCAGATCGTTCCCCTGCCGGCGCAGACGCACCTGGTATCCACCGCTGTCCGGCAGCAGAAATAACTCCCCGAATTGCTCCTTGAGATCAACTCCCGTGTTCCGCTCGCCGTAATGCCCCTTCAGCCTGGCCACCATTTCGTCGGGAATGGCAACGGTTTCTTCGATCTCAGGAAGCGGCTGATGGGCACGCGCAGCCAGCATAAGCCGC
Organism: Acidobacteriaceae bacterium; assembly: GCA_039934875.1. Lineage (GTDB taxonomy): Bacteria > Acidobacteriota > Terriglobia > Terriglobales > Acidobacteriaceae > JBDTLH01. The sequence continues at coordinate 5,791 of JBDTLH010000085.1, forward strand.
AGTGCTTCGCGGACGATATGGTCGGTGACAGCGTTGCTGCTGTCTTTGGTAGCGATAGCAATCGCGGCAATCTGGTCGTCCGGCATTGCTTTAAAGCTGCTTGCAAAGCCATAGATCGCCCCGTCATGCCCAATTGTGCGATGCCCCTCTTGCTCGGAGATGCCGAATCCCAAACCGTATCCGGACTTCTGATTGCCCAATGTTTCGTTCCCCGACGCATACTGTGGCTTCCACATGGCATCGAGCGTCTCCGGCTTGATGACCTGCCTTCCACTGGCCATCCCGTGTGCGAACAGCACGCTGGCGAAGCGTCCCAAATCCGTGACCGTGCTGTACATGCTGCCCGCCGGCGCCATTCCCAATTGGAATGTGGGCGCGGCGAAGTTCAGCCCATCGTAGCTCCACATATAAGCCTTTGCCAGGCGGCCGATCAGCGCAGGCTCGGGAAGAAAGCTGCTCGATGTCATTCCCATAGGCTGCAACAACGTCTGTTTCAGATAAGGCGCGAATGGGCGCCCTGCCTTCACCTGTAGCGCATAACCTGCCACCGCGACACCGGCATTCGAGTACTTGGCGTGCGTCCCTGGCGCGTACACCAGCTCTGTGTTGTTGAGGCTGAGTACCGTGGCTTCCAGTGTCGGCTCCGAGGTCTCGAAGTAATTGCCCACCGGGGGCTCGCGCAGCAGCCCTGAACGGTGCGACATCAATTCACGCAGCGTAATCTTCCCGTCGAACTTGTTCTTGGGATGAAAATTTGGGAGATAGGTCTGGATAGGCGAATCGAGATTCAACTCACCGCGCTCCACCAGTTGCATCACGCCGATATCAGTGAAGAGCTTCGAAACCGATCCTACCCGGTAAACCGTCTCTGCGGTCGCCGCAACCTTCTTGTCCGGATCGGCGTAGCCAAAACCCTGTGCCCACACTATCGTCTGGCCGTCCACCAGCGCGATTGAAATCGCGGGGATCTTCTTGTCCGCAATCTCGTGTTGCACCATGTTGCTCAGTGCTTTGCCTACTGCCTGGTACTCTGCCTGTGGCGCGATGTTCTGGACCCGCGCCGTAGCAGCCCCTGCAAGCGCAACCAGCAACCCAACCAGCGATATAATCAGCCTCGGTCCCGCGTACTTCGCGTGCGGGCGTCGAAGGCTGGTGAAGCGAGAGATCATGGCTTTACTCCAGTTAACAAGCTCCTTAAGATGTATGCGTACTCCAGCCTGTCCCTCGCGCCCGGCGGCGCCAGTAGGGGCTTTCCAAACGGAATCGGCTGGCCACGGAGCTGGAGAGCAACTCTATTCCACGGCCATTTCGCTTGTCAACAGAAAAGTCCATTTTGTTGCTGGAAGAGCAGACTGTGAAACACTTGGATCATCATTAACGGCCCTCGTGAAGACCTGGAGCTTAAGGGAAAGCCTGGACTTTCCAATTGACATCCGCCATAGAATAAGCAATTCTGGGCGTCTGATATGCCACGCAGAACGGCTCCGGCCGCAACAACACTCTCGCAGAATTATGGGCTGCTCTCCCAGAACCTGGGACAATTAAGCCCCCGGCGGCAGGAGATCATTCGCCCAGTGCTGGAGAATCCCCGCGAATACGTGCTGCTTAATGTACGTGCATTGGCGCAACGCCTTGAAACTAATCCTGCGACTATCGTTCGCATCGTGCGCGCCCTCAGCTTTCCCAGCTACAAAACGTTTCAGCAATATCTGCATGATCTTTCGGGAATTCAGTTTACTTCGCTGGATAGTTTAACCGCGGGGCGGAAGGCCGCCGGGAGCGTTACCGGCCTGCTCCAGTCTTCGCTTACCCAGGACCAGAGGAACTTGAGCTCTTTCGTCAATGCATTGAATCCTCAAACTATCTTGGACCTTGCAAAGCGAATCTACGACGCTGAAAAGATACTGCTGCTGGGAGGCGACTTCGCCGCATCCCTAATTTCTATGACCGAATATCAGCTGTCGGTGGTGGGCATTCCTGTCTTCACGGCAACTACTACCGGCCGCACCGCACATGTGGTCCGCATATTCAGCGAGCGCGACGTGGTAATCGCCATGAGCTTTGGCCGCGGGCTGCGGCAGACCGTTGAAGGTTTGCAGAATGCCCGCAAAATCGGCGCGTATTGTGTCGGGATCACCGATACTTTCCTCTCTCCCATTGCGCGCTTTGCCAATGAATGTTTCATTACTCCAGTTGAAAGCGTCTCCTTTGCCCCATCCTATGTCGCTCCGGTCGCCTTTCTCGACACGCTCTTTGCTGCTATCGCCAGCCTTAAGCGGACCAGAATCCTGGGCCATCTCAAGCAGGCCGAGGAAGAACAGCGCAAGGGCTACCGGTGGTATCAAGCTGAGTTCTGAGCGGGTCGAGTGCTCTGCGAAAGCGAGACTATTGTTTCTCTCCATATCGTGAATGAAACAAATTATGTCTTTCGCTTGACATGCTGGCGCTTGGTTGCTAAAGTGCCGCGTCGGGACAATTGCGGGTGCGCGCCTTGTGAAGCTTCAACAATTTTGGTAAAGGGCCCCCGCACCATGGGAAAGCTATGAACATAGAGCAGGTAATCCTCCGAGAAATCCGTATGCCGCTGGTAAACTTCTTCGAGACCAGCTTCGGGCGCACCACGAATCGCAACATCGTTCTCGTCGAGGTCATCGCCGACGGCGTAAGCGCCTGGGGAGAGTGCGTGGCGGGCGAAGATCCCTTCTACAGCGAAGAATCTTATGAGACCGCCTGGTACGCGCTGGAACGCTATCTCGCCCCCGCCCTCGCTGGGCGCGCGATTGCCCGCGGGGCCGACGTTCCCGGAGTGCTCCCCGCTATCCGTGGGCATCGCATGGCAAAGGCCGCGATCGAAAATGCCGTCTGGGAGGCGGAGGCGCTGCAAAAGTCCATCCCGCTTTGGCAGCTCATCGGCGGCACGCAAACCGTCGTCAACTGCGGCGTCTCGCTCGGCATTCAAGATAAAATCGAGGACCTGCTCGCCAAGGTTGAGGTAGAACTCGACGCCGGATATCAACGCATCAAGGTCAAATGCAAACCGGGGTGGGATGTCGCCGTCTTCCGCGAAATCCGCAAGCGTTGGCCTGACATTCTGCTAAGTTGCGATGCCAACTCCGCCTACACCACCGATGACTTCGAGCACCTCAAGAGCTTCGATGACTTCAATCTTCTGATGATCGAGCAACCGCTGTGGAACGACGACTTCTATTTCCACTCTAAATTGCAAAGGCAGATCAGTACCTCCATCTGCCTGGATGAAGCCATCAGAAATTCCCGCGATGCGCTGGCGGCGATTGAGCTCGGCGCTTGCCGCATCATCAACATAAAAGTTGGACGCACCGGCGGCCTCTCCGAGGCGATCAAAATCCACAACATCGCCCAGCAGCACGGGATCCCCGTCTGGTGCGGCGGCATGCTCGAAGCCGGCATCGGACGCTGGCAGAACGTCGCCCTCTCTACCCTGCCCAACTTCCGGCTTCCCGGCGATGTGAGTGCCGCGCAGCGCTACTGGAAGGAAGATATTGTTGAGCCACCTGTGACCGTCTCCCGTAAAGGGACCATTGTTCCGCCGACCGCCGCCGGAAGTGGATATCGAGTCCGGCAAGACCTTATCGACAAACTTACGGTGCGCAAAGCGGTCATCGGGCCAAAGGCATTGGCCGTAGTCTAGGTGGACAAGGTGCACGCCATGAAACTGACTGAAGCGTAAATTGAGGCTGCCGCCGGTCTCACCAGCGCGGAGCTCTCAGCTAACTTCTTGAGGTCGCCTGGATAATTTAAGATCGGAATCACTCCTATGCAGCCTGCGCAAGCCAAACAAACCGCTGTACCCCAACCCGGTTTCGCGCGCGCCCTTAGCATGCGCGACGGCGTCGCCATCGTCGTCGGCACAGTCATTGGCTCCGGCATATTCCTCGTCCCCGGCGCGATTGCCATGCAGCTCAACTCACTCTGGATGGTGCTGCTGGTGTGGGTCGTGGGCGGCATTCTCAGCCTCTTCGGCGCTCTCTCGCTCGCCGAACTCGCAGCCGCATGGCCCGGCGCCGGCGGGTTATACGTTTATCTGCGGCAGGCCTATGGCCGACCCATCGGTTTTCTCTACGGATGGGCCCTGCTCACCATGATTCAGACCGGAACCATCGCCACCCTGGCTGCCGCGTTTAGTCTCTATCTCGGCAAATTGCTCGCCCTCACGCCGCTATGGGCGAAGTTCTCCGGCGTTGCCTGCATCGCTGTGCTTACCTTGATTAACATCCTCGGCGTGCGCAGCGGCAAACTCGTGCAGAACACTATTGCGATCTGCAAAGTCGGCGGCATTGCCCTCATGGTGCTGCTGCTCTTCTGGCGCGGACATCTCTCGCAACTGCAAAGCAGCCTCACCGCCCCTTTTGCCGGGATGACCGGGACAACGACCGGAACCATGACCGGATCGATGACCGGAACGTCACCCTTACTCGTCTCCTTAGGGGTCGCGCTGATCGCCGTGCTCTGGGCCTATGAAGGCTGGCACATGGTATCGTTCACCGCCGCCGAGTTCTCGAATCCCATGCGCGACCTTCCCCGCAGCCTGCTGATCGGCACCAGCGCTATTGCCCTGATCTATCTTGTTTGCAACCTGGCATATTATGCGGTGCTATCCACCAGTGCATTGCAGGCGACCGATCGCGCCGCCGCTACCGCCGTGAGCGCAGCCTATGGGACCGGCGCAATTGTGGCGATCTCGCTGCTGATCCTCGTCTCTATTCTGGGAGCGACCAATGGGGCCGTCCTCACCGGCCCTCGCGTCTATTACGCCATGGGCAAAGACGGAGTCTTCCTCCCCCAACTGGCAAAGCTGCATCCGCGCTTCCGCACCCCGGTGCTGGCGCTGGCGGTGCAAGGCGTGTGGGCCAGCGTGCTTACCCTGCTGGGCAACTTCCAACAGTTGTTTACCTACGTGATCTTCACCGCCTGGATCTTCTACGCGCTTACCGTCGCCGCCGTCATCGTCTTGCGCGTCAAAAATCCCAACGTCCCCCGCCCATACCGGGTGCCATTCTATCCCTGGCTCCCCCTCGCCTTCATCGCTGCGGCCATAGGAATCACCCTCAGCACCATCATGGCAAACCCGCGCAATGCTGCCATCGGAGTAGGGCTTATCCTGGTAGGATTGCCCGTGTATTTCATATTTTCCAAGCTCTTATCGAACCGCAATGAAAGCCACAGCGCATAGGGCGGGACCGAGCGGTTAGAGTTGTCGTCGCCAGGTTAGGAATCAGCAAAGTCAGACTTATTAACGTGAAAAAATCATCAGCTTGCCGGTCGGCCAGGGTGAACCTTGTTCTTCGCGGTGCTTTCGGCTAAGTTGCTTAATCATTTTGCTGCGGACGATGCGAACGCCTACACTCGGTTGAGTTCTTGCGCAGCGACGAAGGCAACTCTGCTTGATGTACGATGTACCGCGAGTTGCGGCTTTGAAGTGCGAGTACCTTGGGGAGCAAAGGATTGGATTGATGTGACCGCCCCGCCGCCGCCACGGGTTGCCGTCACGTTACTATGCGTTGGTTGGAAGGAGAAGTATAATCAACACGTTTTTAAAAGGGAGGGTTCAACGATGCGCATGATGCTGAAAGTCTCGCTGCCAGTCGAAGCCGGCAACGCGGCGGCGCGAAGCGGCAGTTTGAATTCGACGATTCAACGCATTCTCGATGAGATTAAACCCGAAGCGGCCTATTTTGCCGAAGATAATGGCGAACGCACGGGGTACATATTCTTCGATATGAAGGAGTCTTCGCAGTTGGCGACGATTGCGGAGCCGTGGTTTTTGGCGTTCAACGCAAGGCTCACAGTGCGTCCGGCAATGAATGCACAAGACCTCGCGACGGCTGCTCCGGGGATGGAACGGGCAGTAAAAGGCTATGGCAAAGGGGCTGGCGCGTAGGCGTGACTTGGCCTTTATAAGTTTTTGCGAATGGATTCGATCGCGCCATGGATCGTCTCCGGGGACGCCGCGAAGCACATGCGGAGGTGGCCTTCGCCGCCGAAGACGATTCCGGGGACGGACGAGACGCGCGCCTTTTCGAGCAGCATCTGCGCCGCCGTGCGGCTATCCGCGTGTAGCCGCGATGCGCTGGGGAAGACGTAAAACGCGCCGGGCGGCGGCGTGATCTCGAATCCCACCGCGCGCAAACCCTCGACCAGCAGATCGCGGCGATTGCGGTACTCCTCTTTGCGGCGCACCAGCTCTTCGAGCGGAGTGTGCAGAGCGTGCAGTGCGGCCCATTGCGTCGCGGTGGCCACGCCATTGGTGGAATAGAGGATGACTTTCTTGAGGCCAGTCATCCAGGGTTCGAGGGCCACGGCATAGCCGATCCGCCAGCCCGTCATGGCGTGGGATTTGGAGAAGGTGAAGCAGGTAATGGTCCGCTCCAACATGCCGGGCAAGGATGCAATGGAAAAGTGCTCCCCTTCGTAAACCAGGTTTTCGTAGGCTTCGTCGGCGATCACGGCGAGATCATGGGCGATGGCGAATTGGGCGACGATCTCTGCCTCTGCGCGGGAGAAGACAAATCCTGCCGGGTTGTTCGGAGTATTGAAATAGAGGGCGCGGGTGTGCTCCGTGCGCGCGCTTTCGAGGGCGTTGCGTAGTCCGATCTCGCGGGCGCGCACCGTATCCACGTACACCGGATGCGCCTCCGCGCCGTGAATCAGGTCTTTGATCGGCGTCCAATACGGCGCGAACAGCAGGCAATCGTCATTTGGATTCAGCACCGTCTGGAAGGCGGCGTATAAGGCCTGCATACCGCCCACAGTGATGAGTACGTCGTCAGCGGAGACGTCGATTCCATTGCGCTCCGCCAGCTTGCGCGCGAGCTCCCGCCGCAGCGGAGCGATGCCGGAGGAGGGGGCGTAGTGCGTCTTGTTGTCCGCCATGGCCGCGGCCAGCGCGCGCTTGATCTCGTTCGGGGTCTCGAAGTAAGGCTCACCGCCGTGGAACTCGAAGACCTCGTGGCCCTGCTCGCGCAGCGCCATGATCTTGTTGCGGACCTGTACGATGTCTGAAAAACCTACGGTATCAAGACGGCGGGCGAGGGAGAACTGGACTTTGGTTTCCATGGGCATAAGCAAACTCTCTATTGTAGCCGTTAATCAATTATTCAATGGCGCGGCCCTCGCCCGGTTCGAGCCACCAGAAGCGGGTGCCGTCCCGCCGTCGTTCAAGCTCGCGTGCGAGGCGGCGCACGGGATCGAACTCGCCATCATCCGCCAGGGGAAAGGTGCCGAAGTGGATCGCCATTGACTGCCGCGCGCCGATCTGGTGGTGCGCCACAAACGCATCTTCAGGTGAAATGTGCACCGGACTCATAAACCACGCCGGATCGGACGCGCCGATGGGAAGCATGGCGAGGCGAGGCGGCGGGCAACGCTGCGCGATCTGCTCAAGGTGCGCACCGGCGGCGGTGTCGCCGAGAAATTGCACCGCGCCGGAGGAGGGCGAGGCGATCTCCCAGCCGCACCACAACGTGCGATTGCGGTCGAAGGGGGTCCGCGCGGAAAAATGCTGTGCGGGCAAGCTGCGGATTGCTAATTGCCCACAGGACTGCGACTCCCACCAATCCATTTCATGCATGATCGAGAACCCACACGCGGCAGCGAGCGCGCGCAGCCCCAAAGGAAGATAGATTGCCGGCTGATAACGGCGTGCGATTTGTTTGAGCGTTGGCAAATCGCAGTGGTCATAGTGGTTATGGCTGAGCAGGACAGCGTCAATTGGGGGCAGTTGCTTGAGCGGAATGCCCGCCGGACGCCGCCGCTTCGGCCCCGCCCACTGGACTGGGCTGGCGCGCAACGACCACATCGGATCGGTGAGCAGGTTTACCCCGTCGAACTGGATGAGCACCGTCGCGTGTCCTACAAAAGTAACTCGCAACTCGCCTGCGCCGACACGCTCCGGAGGCGCAGGCTGGAGACGGTTCGCCGTCCACTTGCGCCACTTGCCCGGTCTTCGGGTCAGCATCCAGCGCTATAGGTCGAGGAATCCGTGCGCCTGTTGCACTCCGGGATTGAAGAACCTCTTGCCGTCAAAGTGGTCGGAGGGAGAGAAGCTCACAATGCGTTCAACGCCGCTTCCGGCTTGATCTCCTGCCACAGCTCAATCGGATTTCCCTCCGGGTCTTTGACATATGCGAATGCGCCGTAGCCAAGCTGCATACGCTCTTCGGGGCTGATCCCATGCTCCGCCAACTCGGCCAGCGTCTGCTCGAGGTCGGCAACCTTGAAATTCATCATCGCGGGACGCTCGCCGCCCGACAGCCGCGACATGGCCTTCGCGGGCACGATCCCCAGATGGATGAAGACCGATCCGACAGTTTTGCCCGGCTCGGCAATAGGGATGGCGGCGTGGTAATACTCTTCCGTCTGCTCCATGCGCAGGTTGAAGTACGTGGAATACCAGCGCGCCAACTCGGCGGGAGCTTCGGAATACAAAATGATAGCGGACAATCCAATGATGCTCGGCATTAAACCAACTCCGTTCCCCAGAGATCATGCAAATGGACAACGCCCACCGCGCGGTCATCTTCCACCACCACAAGCGAGGTGATCTTGCGCTCTTCCATCTGCGCCAGCGCCGCGGCGGCAAGCTCGTCGCTGCGAATGGTGTGCGGAGAGCGCGTCATCACCTTGCCTGCCGTGAGATCGAGCGCGACCTGACTGCGCGATTCGAGCAATCTCCGCAGATCGCCATCGCTGATCACTCCCAGCAGCTTGCCCCCCCCATCGAGCACCGTGGTCATGCCCAGGCGCTTGGACGACATCTCATGGATTACGTCATGCATGCGGGTATCGGCAGCGACTCGCGGCAGCGCATCGCCGCCATGCATCAATTGCGCGACCCGCATCAAGCGCTTGCCCAGCTTGCCGCCGGGATGCAGGTCGGCGAAATTCTCGGCGCGAAACCCCTTCTTCTCCGCCAGCGCGACCGCTAGAGCATCGCCCAACGCCAACATCGTCGTGGTCGATGCCGTAGGCGCGAGCCCCATACCGCACGCCTCCTGCACAATCGAACAATCGAGCGCGACTTCAGCGGCTTGCGCGAGGGTAGATAGCTGGCGACTGGCGGCTGGCGACTGGGAACTGCCCATTTCGTCACTTCGTGCAACGTGGCCCATGCCCTTTGACTCGTGGCCGGCGACTGGCCGCTGGCGACTGGCACTGGCGACTGGCCGCTGGCGACTGTCCTCATACATCGCATCACATGTGAAGCTCACCAGCTTTGCCCCGAGGCGCTTAATCAGCGGCAGCAAGCGTACCAGCTCCTCGGTCTCGCCCGACGCGGAGAGCGCAATCACCACATCGCCCTTCACCAGAATCCCCAAGTCGCCGTGCATCGCTTCAGCGGGGTGGAGAAACATCGCCGGGGTTCCGGTGGATGCAAGCGTGGCGGCGATCTTGCGCGCGATAATCCCGCTCTTGCCCATGCCGCTGAGGATGACGCGCCCGGCACAGACATACAGGATTTCCAGCGCTCGCGCGAAGTCCTCCGCCATTGCGCCATCCAGACGCGATGCGAGCGCACTCAGCGCCTCCGCCTCGATACGTACCACGTCGGCGCCTGTATTCTTCTGCTTTTGTTGCTTCTTTCTTACCGGCTGCACTGCTACCAGTATGCCATCTCGGGGCAGCGAATACTGGGTCACGCTATTACGCAGGTAGCAGCATCCGTCTCCTGCGCTACCGAATTGCGCGCATGCGATCTTTCTCTTCGCGGGAAACTTATACTGCTGTGTCTCAGGGGAGCGAATACTGGCACATAAATCTCCAGGCGTCGCTATTCACCTGCGTGCTGATCGCGCCATAGTGGTGGTCCTGATTGGTCAACTCCATGTAGTGGACGGTAAATCCGTGCGCACGCAGAATGTCGCTGGTGGCGCGGGTCTGTGCCAGAGTGAAGAACTGGTCGTGATCTCCGATGTAAATCGCGATCGGGGTCTTGCGCTGGGCCTGCGTTACGATCGAATAGTAGCCGGGAGTGATGATGGCGGCGAAGACCCCAGCAGCGGCGAAATAGGTCGAGTCGAGGGTGGCCGCATCGAAGGTGGAATATCCCCCGGCGGAAAAGCCGAATATATAGACGCGGTGCGCATCGAAGTGCCAGCTTTGTTTCACGCTGTCCATGAGTTGCGGATACAGTTTGGGCACCAGCGTTTCAAATCGCGCATCCAGCGGGAAGGTGGGCGCGACGAGAATGATTCCCTTCTTTTCCGCAAAGGATTGCCATAAATCAAGCATGTCCCGACCGCGACCGCCGGCGCCATGAATGAGCAGCAGGACTGGAAGCTGTTTTGCGCTGCTGAACCCCGATGGAGTGAATACGAGATAGCGATAGGTCACCTTCGCAAAGGTGAAGCTCTGCTGCGTGACACTGCGGGCCGCCGGCGAAACCATGGCGGTGGTGGGCCGAGCGGCCTGGCTGGCCCAGCCTCCGCAACTCGCGAAAACCAGCAAGGCTCCGGACATGAGTGAACGCCGGGAACAGGCAGAGATCATGCTGACCGCCTTCATGTCGCATTCACATTGTAATCCGACTCCGGATCGGCCCCTGAGCTTTAAAACCGTCTTCACGCCGGCGAATTCCGCGGTTCTATACTCCGACCGGCTGCTGGCTCGCGACCTTTACCGGAGTGAACCAGTTGAAGCGGTCCTTCTTCTGGCCTTTGACAATGCCGAAGAATTCATCCATCAGAGCAGTGGCAATAGGACCGACCTTGCCGTCCTTTACGGTGATCTTGTCCACCGAGCGGATGGGAGTGATCTCGGCGGCGGTGCCGGTGAAGAAGACCTCGTCGGCCAGATAGAGCATCTCGCGCGGAATAATGTGCTCGACCACGGGAATGCCGAGATCGCGGGCCAACTGGATCACCGAATCGCGGGTGATGCCGGGGAGCACGGAACTGCCCAGCGGCGCGGTCTCAAGCATGCCGTTGCGCACCACAAATACGTTCTCGCCCGAGCCTTCGCTGACATACCCGTTGGTATCGAGCGCGATGCCCTCGACATACCCGTTGGTGATCGCCTCCATTTTGATGAGCTGCGAGTTCATGTAGTTCGCGCCCGCCTTCGCCATCGCCGGGAGGGTATTGGGTGCGAGGCGGGTCCAGCTTGAGACGCATACGTCCACGCCATGATATTGGCCGCCCACCGCTTCCGGGCCGAGATACTTGCCCCACGCATAATTTGCGACATACACCTCGATCGGGCAATGGAACGGATTTACCCCCGCCTCCCCGTAGCCGCGAATCACCAATGGACGAACGTAGCAGGGCCAGACGCCGTTGTGTCCGATGGTCTCGGTCATAGCGCCGACGATCTCATCGGCGGTGTAGGGTATGTCCATGCGATAGACCTTGGCGGAATTGATCAGGCGCTGCGCATGTTCGTAAGCGCGAAAGATCGCCGGACCGTCGGAATGGGAGTAACAGCGCACCCCCTCAAAGACCGACGAACCGTAGTTCACGACGTGGGACATGATGTGTACGGTGGCGTCTTCCCAGTTGACCAGCTTGCCGTTGTGCCAGATCTTTTCCGTCTTCGCGATTGCCATGGCGCTCTCCTGATGAAGGGTAATGTTGCTCGAGCGGATCGCTGCGCCTCCGCGGGTGAAACCGGAGCCTCAGCATATGGCCAGAGCAAACCTTCACATTATAGACGAGGCCGGACAGCAGTCCGATGCCGGGAAATTGCGCGAACTTGCGCGGAAGTTACGATTCCCGACCAGAAGGGGAATTTGGTGCTATCAAAATGCCCGCTATTCAGCACAGTGACATACCTGTGGAAAAGCAATACATCTCTGAACGCCTGAAAACACTCCAAACATAGTGTAAGTTTTCGCTCGGCCCTGCCGGAGTCCCAAAAGAAGAGCGAAGCACGGAAGGGACCATCATGAAGACCGGTATGAATACGGCGCTTGACCCCACCTTGCGCAGCAGCGATGCCACCGATTTCGAGGCGTTGCTGCGGCGCAAGATCGTCGGTCAAGATGAGGCGGTCGAGAAGGTAGCGCAAATTTATCAAATGTATTTGGCGGGGCTGAACGCACCGGGCCGCCCGGTCGGCAACCTGCTCTTCCTCGGCCCTACCGGCAGCGGCAAGACGCGGGTGGTCGAATCTATGGCGGAGGCGCTATTCGGGGAGGCTCGCGCCTGTATCAAAATCGATTGTGCGGAATTTCAGCACAGCCATGAGATCGCAAAGTTGATCGGCTCCCCCCCAGGCTATCTGGGACATCGCGAGACCCATCCGCTGCTCACGCAAGAAGCGCTCAATCAGTTTCATACCGATAAACTCAAACTCACACTGCTGCTCTTCGACGAAATTGAAAAAGCCAGCGACTCGCTCTGGCAATTGCTATTGGGCATCCTCGATAAGGCTACGTTGACGCTAGGCGATAACCGGCGGGTCGATCTTTCGAATTGCCTGATCGTGATGACCTCGAACCTGGGCGCGTCGGAGATGAACGATATGATCTCTGGAGGCATGGGCTTTGGCGGGGTGAAAACACCGACGGACAGCAGACTGGATGAGAAGGTGGGCCGTGCCGCGGTCGAGGCGGCGCGACGCAAATTCTCACCCGAGTTCATGAACCGCATCGACAAAATCGTGGTCTTCCGCACCCTCAAACCGGAGCACCTGGAGCGGATCCTCGAAATCGAACTCGGCATGGTGCAGCAGCGCATCCTGCAAGCCACCGGCAATAACCAGTTCGTCTTCAGTTGCACTCCGGCAATGAAGAGCTTTTTGCTCGAAGAAGGCACCGACGCCAAATATGGCGCGCGCCATCTCAAGCGCTCGATCGAAAAGAACGTCGTCTTTCCGCTGGCAAACCTGGTCGCCACCGGACAACTGAAGCTGGGCGACTTCGTTCGTATCGATCGCAAGCCCGACGGACAGCTTGAATTCATCAAAGAGGCTGAGGGCGCGCTGGTTCCCGTGTTGCTGGAAAAATATGGAGCGGAGCTGGCTTCGGGAACTGCCGCGGGCGCCAGCAAGTCTTCATCCCAGGGCCGGCCTGCCACAGGCACGCGCAGAAGCGAACACTCCGGAGATAAATAGTCGGCAGACCCCCGACTTCTCGCGGGATAAATGATAGTCGGTAGACCCCCGACTTCAGTCGGGGGATAAATGGCGGAAAAGACGAGGGCGCTTTAGCGCCTGACCTGCACGAAACGTCTGCAACCGTACTTAGTCTCGCGACCGTCCGAACAGCATGGGGCCGATGATGCAGGCGAGGCTGAAGGCAGAGATCCAGATCAAGCTTTGCTTTGCACGATCCGAGCGGGTGTAGATGTTACTTCTTCTCCATGGCATACCTCCTTAGAGCTACATTCGTTGTTGCGAGTTGCAGCCAATCGGCAGCAACCCTCAGGTAAACTAATAGCAGCTATGGCTTTGCGCAGAAAAACCGTGTCCGTTAATGTCGGTGGAGTGCTGGTCGGCAGCAACTCTCCTATCGTCGTGCAGTCGATGACCAACACCGACACCGCCGACGTCCCCTCGACCGTCCAGCAGGTCGCCGCGCTCGCCCGCGCCGGCTCGGAGTTGGTGCGAGTGACCGTCAACAACGACGCCGCGGCCAAGGCCGTCCCCGC
>JBDTLH010000086.1:0-13097 GCA_039934875.1 Acidobacteriaceae bacterium
CCGGAGAGCCTGGCGGTGAGCGTAAAAGGCACGAGCATCGCCGCGTTTGTGGCCATGCCGCTTGCCCGCTCCATTGCGGCGGCACGCGATTTTGCCGCTCACCTGGATAAACGCGAGCAGCAGATCGCGGGGCGCATCCTGGCGGAAATCATCGAGCGCCTGGAATTTCTCAACAACGTCGGACTCAACTATTTGTCGCTGGACCGCAGCGCCGCCACCCTCTCCGGCGGCGAGGGCCAGCGCATCCGCCTCGCCACCCAGATCGGATCGCGCCTGCGTGGGGTGCTCTACGTGCTCGACGAGCCCTCCATCGGACTGCATCATCGCGATAATCATCGCCTGATCGCCGCGCTCGAGGACCTGCGCGACCTCGGCAATACTGTCCTCGTCGTCGAGCACGATGAGGACACCATCCGCCGCGCCGACTATGTCATCGACCTGGGTCCTGGAGCGGGCAGGCATGGCGGCATCGTGGTCGGATCGGGCACGCCCGCTGAACTCGCGCTCTCGCCCGATTCGCTCACCGGACGCTACATCTCGGGTGCGGCGAGCGTGGGGCAACGCTTTGAGAGGCGGGTCGCCGCTGAAGGCAACGCACTCACAATCCTGGGCGCGCGGGAACATAACCTCAAGAGCGTCGATGTCAGCTTCCCGCTCGGGGTAATGACGGTTGTGACCGGCGTCTCGGGATCGGGCAAGTCCACGCTGGTGAATGACATTCTCTATCCCGCGCTGGCGAAGAAGCTCTACAAATCGCGGCAGGACCCGGGCGCGCACAAGTCCATCTCCGGGTTGGACGATGGTCTGATTGACAAGGTGGTGCGCATTGACCAGTCGCCTATCGGACGCACTCCGCGCTCCAACCCGGCGACCTATACCGGCGTCTTCACCGCCATTCGCGACCTCTACGCGATGTTGCCCGAGTCGCGGGAGCGAGGATACAAACCGGGACGCTTCTCCTTCAACGTCAAAGGCGGGCGATGTGAGGCATGCAGCGGCGAAGGGCAGCGCCGCATCGAGATGAATTTTCTGCCCGATGTCTTTGTGCAATGCGAGGTCTGCGGGGGCAAGCGCTACAACCACGAGACGCTGAACGTGCGCTTCAAAGGACACTCCATCGCCGACCTGCTCGAGACGCCCATCTCCGAAGCGCTCGAAATCCTCTCCGAAATCCCGCAGATCAAAGTGAAGTTGCAGACCCTCGACGAGGTCGGGCTTGGGTACATCCATTTGGGACAATCTTCGACCACGCTCTCCGGCGGGGAGGCGCAACGCATCAAACTCGCGCGCGAGCTCTCCAAACGCCAGACGGGACGCACGCTTTACTTGCTCGATGAACCGACGACCGGCCTGCATTTCGAGGATGTAAAAAAACTGCTGGACGTGCTGCACCGCCTCACCGACCTGGGCAACACGGTCATCATCATCGAACACAACCTCGACGTGGTGCGCAACGCCGATTGGCTCGTGGATCTTGGCCCTGAAGGCGGTGAAGAGGGCGGACGCGTAGTTGCCGTGGGCACTCCCGAACAGGTGGCACGCAACAAAAAGTCGTACACCGGGCAAGCTCTGGCGCAGGCGCTGAAGAGCGCGGCAAAAGAGTAGGGTGCTTGCAGGGCATGCGCGTCTTACCTGCTTCTCCGGGGCTAAAGCCATGGGTCTATCCCGAACCACTACTGAAGCCGGGGGTTTGCCCGGGCCACCGTTTTCCCGGCCTGTTCAACCGCTGGGGAGAACAGTACTCGCCCGTCTACCCAGCGCGAAGATTGATCAGAATTCCAGGCGTACCGCGAGCTGGATCTGACGCTCGTGGTAGGCAGTGTTGCTGTTGGCGTTGGTGAAGCTGCCGAAGGAGGGTTGATAGTTGAGAGTGAATCCGCTGATCGTGTAGCCCAGGTTGTTGACGCTGGTGATGTTCTGATGGTTGAAGACGTTGAATGCCTCGCCGAGAACTTCGAGGCGATATTTTTCGCGCATAACGATGCGCTTGGAGACGCGCAGATCGGTGTTCGAGGTATTGGGCTGGCGGTAGGTGTTGCGTCCCAACTCCAGGATGCGCGAAGTGCCGCCGGAGCCATTGATGCCGCTGATCTGGCCGCCGGGCGCGCTGCCGCTGACGGAGGGGGTGTAGGGCAGGCCATTCTGCCATTGCCAGATGGGGGCGAAGCTGAAGTTATTAACAATTTGCCCCGCCCATCCGTTTACGTGGTATTGCGGCTGATAAACAGCGTTGAGCACGATGCGGTTGGGCACGTCGTAATTGGAGTTGCCGTAGTCGTAGCGGAAGTGGAGGGGGTCGGCGACGGTGTTGGTGGTTGTGGCCGTGCTCTGGTTCTGGTTGAAGTCGAGGGCGTGCGACCAAGTGTAATGGGCGCGGAACTGCAATCCCTTGGAGAAGCGGTGATTGGCCTGGAAGGCGAGGGCGTTGTAGCTGGAGTTGACGTTGCTTACGATATCGGAGATGGCGCCGAAGCCGGGGTTGGGACGAGCGCCAGTGAAGAGTCGGGTGGTATATATCCCGCCGGGAGCAAAGGGTGTAATGGGGCCGCCGCCGACCACGGTGTAGGTGATGGTTTTGACGGTAGAGGGGTCGAGGTTGGTGTCAATGAAGTTGGGAAGCTGGCGGCCATAGCTGCCGAGATAGCTGAGCGAGACCACGGTGTTCCAGCCCAGGTCCTGCTCGATGATGAGGTCAGTTTCGTGAATCTGCGGGTTCTGGAAGTTGTGATCAAAGAAGACCACGTTGGGTTTGATGTTGCCGCTGGGCGTGACCGAGCCAATGGAGGGGAATGAGGGCCCTTGCTGACAATTCAATTTGCCAGGCGCGCAGGAGGCCTGAAAGCTGTAATTGGTTTGGCCGCCTTGGTCGCCGGTCGAGGTAAGCGCGCTGAAGATGGTGCCGTTGATGATGCGTCCGAAGTAGATGCCGTAGCCGCCGCGGAGAACGGTCTTGCCGGTCCCAAAGACGTCATAGGCGAAGCCGATGCGCGGGCCCAGATTGTTTTTGTCCGCCGGTACATTAGCGGTCTGGGGCAGGTTGGGATTGGGCAGAATAGCCTTGGGCAGTTGCTCGTATTCATAGCGCGCGCCCAGGGTGAAAGTCAGGCGGGGCATGATCTTCCAATCGTCGGTGGCGAAGACGGCATAGTCGTTGGTGGCGAAGTTGAAGGCCGCCGGTCCGAACGCCTGGGAGTAGGAGGAGTACTGATTCTTATAGGACGGCCCGCCTATTCCCTGCGTGGAATGATAATAGTCGGCGAGGAAATCACCGGCCGAGGAGTAATTGTAGGTGCCGTTTCCATTGAATAAATTGCTGATGTAGTCAGAGACGTGGTTGTAGTCCACGCCGAACTTGAAGACGTGATTGCTATGCACCCAGGTGACGGTGTCGGCGATCTGGTTGCGGCGTTCATCGGGCAGGGCGGCGCGCTCGAGAAAGCTGGGCTTGCCGATGATCAGTCCGGTGCTGCTATAGATCGAGATTTGCGGCGGCCGGTTATAGGGGTTGTTGGTGAAGGGCTGCTCAAAGCTGTTGGGAACCTGACTGTTTTCGTACTCGAAGTCGCGCCCGTATTGGTAACGGAGCTCGTTGTTGAGGCTGGAGGCGAGAATGGTGTTGAGGCGGGCGATGCCCCAATCCTCTTTGACGCTATCGTTGCCGAAGCTGGTGCGGCCATAGGTGTTGGAGGCCTGGGTTTGAATGCCGGCGGGTGAGTTCCAGCGCAGCCGGTTGTAGCTGAAGGAGGCGCGGTTCTTATCGGTGATGACCCAATCGAGTTTGGGGAAGTTGATGATCTGATCGCCGACGCGGGGAACGGCGCCGAGTTCGTTGGCGGCGATCAGGCCGAGTCCGGATTGCAGGAGCGGAAGCGCCGCCGCTTGCGAGATGCCTAAATCCTGCGCCATGAATTTCAGATTGTTGGAGCCGGGGGCGGTGCTGAAGAAGGTCGAAGGCGTGCCCACGCGGGCGGTGCCGGGGAAGTCCCGATGTTGCTGGTCGTAGGTATAGAACCAGAAGAGGCGGTCCTTGACGATGGGGCCGCCGATGCCAAAGCCCCACTGTTTGCGATCGTCGGTGGGCTTATAAGGCGTGCCGGCAAAGGTGGTGGGATTGATGAGGGTGACGTAAGGGTTGTAGGCGCCCCATTGGTTGTTGCGGTCGTAGAATGCGGCGGTGCCGTGCAACTGATTGGTGCCGCTTTTGGTGACGGTGTTGACCACACCACCGGCGGCGCGGCCGTATTCCGCCGAGTAGTTGGAGGTATTTACGGTGAACTCGCGGATAGAGAACTGCGAGGTCGAGTAGGAGGCACGGGTGCGTCCGCGCTCTTCGGAGAAGTATGCCTGATTATTGTCGGCGCTATCCACGGTGTTGTTGTTGAGCAGGGCGCTGATGCCGCGGAAGCTGAGGAGGCCGAAGCCGTTGGAATCGTTGACCACGCCGGGCTGAAGGAGGGCGAAGTTGGACCAGCGGCGTCCGTTGATGGGCAACTCGTGGATGGTGGTCTGGTTGACGGTGTTGGAGAAATCCGGCGATTCGGTATTGATCTGCGGCGCGTCAGCGGTGACGCTGACGGTTTCGGTGGAGCCTCCGACCGCGAGATGGGGAGCGAGGGTGGTGAGGCGGCTGACCTCGACGATGACGTGCTCGCTCTTGAAGGAGCTGAAGCCCGGGGCGGCGATGGTAACCGTGTAATCGCCGGGCTGGAGCTGGGGCACGCGATAGAAGCCGCTCGCATCGGCGACGGCGGATTGCGCGCGTGCGGTGCCGTTGTTCAGGACCGTGATTTTGGCATGGGGAACGACGGCGCCCTGGACGTCGTAGATGGTGCCTCCGATGGCTCCATCGACGGTGGATTGGGCAAGAGCGGCGAGTGGGGATAGGGAGCAGAGGAGAAAGAGCAGGATGGTCCGGGCAGGGTGATGGGTGCGTGGATTCATGGGGAAGCATCTCCTATGGCAGGCGCATGGCAGGGTTCAGATTGATTTGCTGTGGGCTGACACAATACTCTGCCATGCAGCTACTCAGAAAGCTTTAATGAAATGTGAAAATAGGTGCGATTACTGGCGGGTTTGCATAACTTACCTTAGAAAGGCGGCTGACTAGAGGCTCTCGTTGTGAACTTGGGAGAGGCAGGATATAATCGAGAATTGCGCAATGAGGGATGGGCGGCGAATCCATTTGCGCGGCGCCGAATCCTATCGCAAGAGAAGTTTTGAGAGATTGAGAGATTGATGTATGCCTAAGACTGGAATTCACCCTAATTACAGCAACGTGGACGTGGTGTGCGCCTGCGGCAACCGTTTCAGCACGCGCTCGACCCATCATGGCGACATCAGAGTAGAGATTTGCTCGAATTGCCATCCGTTCTTTACCGGCAAGCACAAGCTGATGGATACAGCAGGGCGGGTGGAGCGCTTCCGCCGCAAGTACGCGAAGAACGAGAAGCCGGTTGCGGAAAAAGCGGGCTAACGGTATGGTTTGCATCCAGGCCTCTGCCGCGGCGGAGGCCTTCGCATTGTCTGGCGATGGGCAATTCGTCCCAGGCTACCCAGGAGCATTCGAAGCCTGGCGAGGGCATCATTTTCAGTTCTTAGTAGCGGAAACCGCCCCGCATCGTGTAAGGTGACATGCGAAGATGAATCGGGTATCTTACACGCTGGAGTCGACGCTGGAGAGCGTCAACAAGGTCGAGCAGACGGCATTGCAGGTGGCTGGGAAAGCTGGTTTCGACCAGGATTCCTGCGATAGCATTGGGCTGGCCGTGCGCGAGGCCGCCGTGAATGCGGTGCTGCACGGCAACCAGTATGATCCCAACAAGAAGATGAATGTTTCTTACGAGATGCAAGGGGATTCGTTGGTCATCCAAGTGGCGGACCAGGGCAAGGGGCTGAAAGAAGAGGCGATTCCGGACCCGCTGTCGCCGGAGAATCTGATGAAACAATCCGGACGGGGAATTTTTCTAATACGATCTTTCATGGATGAGGTACGCATTCGGGAGTTGCAGCCGGGGACGGAGATCACCATGGTTAAGCACTTAAAACCAGTAGAGCACGCGGAGAACCAGCCGGACAACGGCCAGAAACGCGGCCAGGAGGAAGCATAGTGAGCAGCTTGAAATCCCAGACGCGCCAGATGGAAGGCGTAACGATATTAGACCTCAGCGGCCGAATCACCCTCGGCGAAGGCAGCGTGGTGCTGCGCGAGCAGATCCGCGATTTGCTGGCAAAGGGGCAGAAGAAGATACTTCTGAACCTGGCAGACGTGACCTACATCGACAGCTCGGGCATCGGCGAGCTGGTGAGCGCGTTCACCGCGGTAAAGAACCAGGGGGGCGAGCTGAAGCTGCTCAAGCTCACGAAGAAGGTGCATGATCTATTGCAGATTACCAAACTCTATACCGTCTTCGACATCAAGGATGACGAGTCGGCGGCGATTGCGGCGTTCAGCAACAGCTAATGTGTCTTTTGACCCGCATATAGGGAAGGCACAGAGGTCCTGAGCAGCGTGGTTTAGTGGAAAGCGGAGGCCCGGCGCATCTTCATGGTGCGCCGGGTTTGTTGTTGCCGCCAAATGACTTTAGTAACTTGGCGGCGGGGATGAATCGGAATAATGTGGCGGCATAATCGTTGCGACTTTAGCTGCCGGGTGAAGGTTTAGTCGCTACTCAACCCAATGGTCCCCCAGAGACGGGAATTGCGAGATGTGGAAGTGGGCTGTGCGGGTGAGCGTGTTGGCGGGGCTGACGGTTTCGTTGTCGGGAGTCGAACCGAAGGTATGCACTCCATTTGGAAAAGCTAAAGATTTGATTGGCCAACAAGGATGCGTGGTGGGGCGTGTAGTAAACGTGAGCCAGTCCCAGGCGGGAAACACGTATGTGAATTTTTGCGCGGAATATCGCGGCTGCGGCTTCTCTGTGGTATCGCTCAAAAAGGATGACTCGTTGGGCGACCTGCGTGATCTTGAGGGGAAAGTGGTGGAGTTCCACGGGACAATCGAAAGCTATGAGGGGCAGCCGGAGATCAAGCTCACCAGCCGGGAGCAGATGAGGCTCACCAAAGATAAAGAAGAGGCGGCGAACCTTGAAGCGGAGGGGCCGGATGATCCGGCGCGGATGCATAAATTCGGCGACAAGCCACGCGTTGGAATGAGGGCGCCGCATCATAATTCGGGACGGGCACAGTGAGGGTCAAGCATCTATGTAGCACGAAAACTACGTTTGACGTATCGCGTACTTATGGCTATACTCAGCTATGATCGTCAGCTTTCGTGACAAGCAGAGCGCCCAATTTGACGAAGGGAAACGCGTCAAAGCGTTCGCCGGATTTGAACGGGCGGCGCGGCTGAAGCTGGACCGTCTGGAAGCGGCGGGCGCGCTAAGTGATTTGTCAGCTCTGCCTGGCAACGGTTTCGAGATGCTGAAGGGCAAACGGCACGGCCAATATAGTATCCGCATCAACGACCAGTGGCGGATTTGCTTTACATGGGCCAAAGGTGAGCCCGGTCCATCCGATGTTGAGATGTCGATTACCACTAGGGGAGAAAAAAGATGGCATTGCTTGCGATACACCCCGGGGAACAGCTTCAGGAGGAACTCGAAGCGCTGCGCATGAGCGCCGCCGAACTGGCACGGCAAACCAACGTACCCGCCAATCGTATTACGCAAATTTTGAAGGGCACGCGCGATATCAGCGCCGACACAGCGATGCGGCTGGGACACTTCTTCGGCACCTCCGCACAGTTCTGGATGAACCTGCAATCGCTCTATGACCTGCGGATTGCGAAAAGCCAGAGCGGTCGCGCGATTGAGGCTCTGCCGACCCTGAGAGATGTCCACGCACACGCATGAAAGGCGCCTACATTTGCGATCCCTTGGGCATGAATGATTTGTACACGCTGATGTGGAAGACGCGCTGGTGGAACTCCTCTTCGGCGTCGATTTTGCCTTGGCGCTGCAAATGCAAAAGGTAGGCGCGGGCCCAGGTGAGCTCGGCGCGGTTCATACCCCGTTTGGCTATGTCCACGGTGGCACCGGTAAGGTGAGGAGAAGCAACATCGCCTTCACTGGGCGCGGCGTTCCCGTTGAAGGTGCGGAGCTGCTGCTGGAATTCGACGGTGCGAACGGCCGAATTCACCTGCAAAGGGCGATGAAAGCGCGCCCAGTGCGCGGCGGCGAACACGTTGAGGAACTGCCTGGTCCAGGGGCGGCAATAGCGGCGGTTTTCCGGCAGCGAGGAGGCGACTGTGATCTCGCGGTTGCCGGGCAATGCCAGGAGTTGCTGTTGCTGGGTAAGCTGGGCGAGTTCGCTGTCATCCTGGATGCGGCTGAGGTTATCGGTTTCGACCATGAGGTTTTGGTGGACCAGCGACTCCAGGGTGCCGCGCAGGGGCGAGAAGACCGCGACCCGCTTGCGGGAGCGCTTGATCTTGAGCGGTTTGTGATGTCGCGGGCGCAGCGCATGCGCGTGGTGGGGACGGGTGGGCCGCGCGAAAGCGGGGCAGCAGAGCAGCAGGATGACGAAGGCGAAGAAGAGTGTACGCATGATGGATCGGGTCCCAACCAGATTCAACAAGACTACCGGATAGGAGCGGTGAACGGAGGTACTTGCAGGATACCTCCGGGCAATTTAATATTAACTAACCAGTTAGTCAGATGGCACGCACAGACTCAACCCGCAAAGGTGTTGCCGGAGGCGAAAGCGCGCGCGCGGCGATCCTTAACGCCGCGCTAACTATATTTTCCCGCGAGGGGGCGGCGGGAGCGCGCACTGAGGAGATCGCGCGGGCCGCAGGGGTCAATAAGGCGCTGCTCTATTACTACTTCGAGAACAAAGACGCGCTGCTGGGGGCGGTGCTGGAGCACGTCATGGGACAAGTGGTGCCAGGGCTGATCACCGCCATTGACACCGCAGGGACACCGCGCGAGCAAGTGCTGGCGTATATCCATATGCACTTCGATGCGATTGCCTCGAAGCCCCGCATTTCGCGCCTCATTCAGTATGAAATTCTGCGCGCGGCGGAGGGAAACCCGAGCCACATGCTGTTGATCGCCGAGCGCTTCAACCGGCCTCTGTCGCGGCGCTTGCAGCGTACGGTTCAAGAGGGGATCGACTGCGGCGATTTCGTCCCCTCTGACGCAAAACAAGTCGTGCTCTCGATCCTGAGCCTGGTGGTCTTCTACTTCATGACCGCGCCAGTGATTCAACTCGTCGCCGGCTATGACCCTTACGATGCGGCGAGACTCGCTCAGCGGAAAGCCGCGGTCATCGATTTTGTCACCCACGCCCTGTTTGTCGCGAGGAGCGCGAACAAGAGTCCGGCCACTACCGCGGAAAGAGTTACCCGAACGGCGGGCAAAACCATGGGCCGGCCGAATAAGAAAGGAAGGCCCGGTGAACGCAAGAAATAAAGTATTCACGCTGTTCGGCATCATCCTGATCGCATCGGCAAGCTATTACTTTCTGACCACCAACCACTCCAGCGATTACGTGATTATCGGCACCGTGGATGCGAACCAGGTAGTCGTCAGTCCCATGATTGCGGGGCGACTCGAGAAGCTAAACGTGGAAGACGGCACGGCGGTGAAGGCCGGAGAGGTGATCGCGGTGCTGAATCCAGATGAATTGCGGGCGCAGGAGCAGGCATCGGAGGCGACGCTCGCGGGGGCGGAGCATCGAGTGGGCGAGACCAGCGCTTCGCTCAAACTGGCGCGCGGACAGACGTCGAGCACGGTCAAGCAGGCAGAGGCGCAGGTCGCGAATGCGGAAGCGCAGTTACAGGCGGCACAGGCGAATGTGACCCGGTCGCAGCAAAGCTATGACCGCATCTTTCCGTTGATGAAGGCGGGGGTTGCTTCGAAGCAAGATGCAGATAATGCGGCCTCTGATCTGAGCCTGCAGAGGGCAAATGGGGCGGCAGCGGCGAAGGCAGTGGACGCCGCGCAAGCGAACCTGCTGGTGGCGCGCGCGGGGACCAACCAGGCGAACGCCGCCGAGCGCATCGTGGACGAGTCACGCTCCCAGGCGGCGAACGCGAAGTTCCAACTGAGCGCCATCGCGACGCAACTCGGATACACCACCGTCAACGCTCCAGTGGATGGCGTAGTGACTACCCGGGTCGCGCGCCAGGGCGAGGTGGTGAATGCCGGCTCTCCCATTGTAGTAGTCGTGGATCTGAACGACACGTGGGTGTATGCCGATGCGCCCGAGACCATGGCGGTGGACATCGCGCTGGGGGACACATTTAAGGTCCGATTGCCCAACGGGGAGATGACTACGGGCAAAGTGACCTACAAAGCGGCGGAGGCGGATTTTGCGACGCAGCGGGACGTGGGCAAGACCAAGCGCGACATCAAGGCGATTGCATTGAAGCTGGCGATTGACAACCACGAGCACAAGTTTGCTCCGGGCATGACCGCGGAAGTGCTGGTGCCGAAGAAGATGCAAGGGGCGGCGCAGTGAAGCCGGCGGCAGCGGACGGGACGATTGTGGTGGACCACATCGTCAAGCGCTACGGAAATTTCACCGCCGTGGACGATGTCAGCTTCGATGTCGGAACAGGAGAGATATTCGGATTGCTGGGCCCCAATGGCGCGGGCAAGAGCACGCTGATCCGCATGATGACCACTCTCATTCCTATTACCTCAGGCCGGGCGATGATCAATGGATATGACGTCGCCAAGGACCCGGATGCCGCGCGGCGCTCCATTGGGGTGATTCCGCAGGCGATGACCAGCGATCTCGACCTCTCCATCGACGACAATCTGAACATATACGCCAAACTATATGGGGTCCCCAGAGCGCAGCGGGAGAAACAAATCAATGAATTACTCGCATTGGTGGACCTGACGAAGTGGCGCAAGGCAGACGTGAAGACGCTCTCCGGAGGCATGAGGCGGCGGGTCGAGATCGCGCGCGGGCTGGTACATTCGCCGGCGATCTTTGTGCTCGACGAGCCGACCACCGGGCTTGATCCAGTATCGCGCACCGCGGTCTGGGAGATGCTGACCGAGATCAAGAAGGTACGCAACCTGACGATCCTGATAACCACGCATTATATGGACGAGGCCGACCGCTTGTGCGACCGCATCGCGATTGTGGACCACGGCAAACTGGTGGCGCTCGATACCCCGAAGAACCTCAAGGCCAGCGTGCCCGGGGAAAATGTGATTGAGGTGCAGTTTTCGGGCGGCGATGTGTGGGAGCAGCGATTGGCGCAGCTCGCCGGAGTGCAGTCGGTGCAGCCCGAGGGCGCGAACATGTTTCGCGTGATGACGGCCAGCGGGGGCAAGACCACTACTGAGATCGTGGAGGCGGCGCTTGAACAGAAGGTGGAGATCCGGGCGCTAAATGTGCAGACCACTTCGCTCGACGACGTATTCATTCACTACACCGGACGAGCGCTGCGCGACAGCCTGCAATCCGCGGTGAACTACATGCCGGCGTTAAGGCAATAAATGCACCGCTCACTTGCAATTATCGAGCGCGAGCTGCGCAAGTTCTTCCGCTCCCCGGCGCTGATGATCGTGGCCATGATCTTTCCCCTGGTGCAATTGGTGATTCTGGGCAATGCCTTTGGGGGCAAGATACACAATGCCAAGGTGGCGCTGGTGGATTACGATCACGGCCCGCAATCGGTGCGCCTGCGTGAGGCCCTGCGGGCGGTCGAGAACAACGCCCTCACCTACACCATTCAGGATTATGGCAGTAATCGTGACGCGGTCCGCGATCTGACGAACGGCAAGATCAACGGAGTCGTGGTGATACCCGCTGAGTATTCGCGCAAGTACTATGAGCGGACGCGACCGCAGATCGGACTGGTGGTGGACAACACGGACGGCTTCGTCTCTTCGGCGCTGGAGCAGAGCCTGACGGACGTGGTAAATGCATTCAATCAGCCGGTGGTTGCGCCGCGGCTCCAGCAGCAGATTGCGCTCGGAACTGTGGAGCTGTATCCGTATGTCGAATACATCAAGTATTTGCTGCCGGGGGCGATTACGCTGGCCATCTTCGTTGCGGTAGCGATCGGCGGCGGCATTGTCTATATAGACGATAAGGCGCGCGGCATCCACGAAGGCTACCTGGTAACGCCCATTACCAAGCTCGAATTGGTGCTGGGACTCACGGTGGCAGGCGCGCTCAAGGCCATGGGGGCGGGAATTGCGCTTACGTTTCTCGGGTCGTTTCTCGCCGGAGTGGGCAGTGCGTTCTCCCCGGGACGCTTCTTATGGTTGTTTCTTCTGATCGGCGTTACATCATTCGCTTTGATGGGCATGATGTCACTGATGATGGCGCGGGTCGAAGATCCGCTGGTGCCGCGCGCCATGTTTGGCATCTTGAATACATTGCTTTATTTTCCTTCGGGGGCAATTTATCCGGTGCAATCTTTTCCCAAGTGGTTGCGGGCGATCGCCTATGTGGACCCGTTCAGTTACGCGGTGCATGGCTTCAAGCAACTGTTGCTCAAGGATGCAGGCATCTCCGCCGTTTATGGAGACTTTCTGTTCCTGGGCGTATTTTGCGTAGTGACCCTGGCGGGAACGACGCTGTTGTTTAAGCGCACGTTGTAGTTGGTCGCGAGTCAGAGAGCAAGTTTGTACAGGAGAGAGATCGCGGACCAGGGCGCTGGCGCTACAGCGGCGGCTATTTTCCGCGGGCTGCTCCGGTACACTAGATAGAGACCCATGCGGACTTATTCCATCCCTCTTGGCAGTTTTTTCGGAGTACAGCTTCGGCTGCATTTGACGTTCTTATTGCTGGGAGCGTTCGTGATCATACAAGCAGTGCAGGCGCACGCCTCAGTCGATCGCGGAATCGCGCTTGCGGTATTGATGTTGGTTGCGGTAGGGCTGCATGAGATCGGACATGTGATCGCCGCCGGCTTGATGCGGGTGCGATTGCGCTTGATTCTGCTGATGCCGCTGGGGGGGGTGAGTTTCTACGGCACCAGGAAGAGGGCCGATGCCTCGCAAGATCCTGCTCAGGGCGACGAAAAGCGCTTTCTGTCGCCTCGCCAAGAGACGATCATAGCGCTCGCCGGTCCGCTGGCTAGCCTGCTGGTTGCCGGAGCGGCAATTCTATACATATCGGCGACGATG
>JBDTLH010000087.1:0-11854 GCA_039934875.1 Acidobacteriaceae bacterium
GCCCTTGATGATTGAACTTATTCGAAAATCAGGATTGCCGCGGCAATGGTAGTCGTCCACCATCCGCGTTTATCGCCGACTGCGGTTTGCGTCACGTTGGTGGTGCGCACGATCTTGTTGGAGAGGCGGTACACTTCTTTTTTTTCATCCCATGATTTATCCGGGTCGAACTCCACGCCCAGTGTGGTGGCAAGCATCTCCGCCGCCAACTCCTCGGCGTAGTCACCGGCCTGGTCTTCACTCTCGCCGAAGCTGTGATGCTCGCTCAAGTATCCGTAGGTGTTCTTATCGGCAGGGATTGCGACCCCGATGCTGGAAGCTACCAGCCGGTGTGGCTCACGCGTTGAACTCTCAGCTACCACGGCGAAGACGACCTCACCCGGACTCAGAAAACGAGTGCCTTCTTTGCGGGCAACCAGTTTGCAATTGGGCGGGAATATGGATGAGACACGGACCAGGTTCTGAGCGGCAATTCCAGCATCGCGCAATGCCAGTTCGAATGACGTCAAGCGTTCTTTATGTTTGCCGACGCCTTTCGTTAAGAAAAGCCGCTTGGGGATCATGTCTCTGCCCAATTCTTGTGCCTCCAGGTGGAAAATCGCGTGCGAACGCAGAAATTTCAACTTAACACAAAGCGGCGGTTGCCATCGTCAATTTTTCCGGCTTACTTTCGCACGGAGGGCTTTTGCGCTTGCCGTGTATGCGAGGGATCGGGCGAACTTGCCACGTTTAGGTCAACGAAGGTCTGCGTTCCGGGCGCATAGCACGCGTTGTCCGCAGCATAGGTCTGCTTGCAGGACGCGGCGAACTGAGGTCGGCGCGGAGATTGCGCATATTGCCAGATGACCGCTTCGGGAGTGCCCGCTTGCGCCGGCGTCAGTTTAGCGTGCGCCACGCAGCCGGGCGAGGGAGGGCACTCATCGCGAGCTACCCAAAGCGCCAATGCCGGCGTGGCTTCGCTCTGAGTAATGTCTTGCGCGGTGGTGATTGTGCGACCGGAGCCGTCATGGACGGCGATACCGGAGCAATAGACGCCGCCCCCAAATCCCGCAGCTTTCACGGCATCTGCCCATGCGAAGAGATATGCCTTTTGCCGGGGAAGCAGGCGTCCGCCCTCTTCGATATCGAGGAAGATGATGGAAGAGGTTCGGAACCCCTCCCGCAGCGCTGCTTGCGCCGCGGCGTTGCCGTCGGATGTTCCGCTCGCGCGCGCATCGCCCGAGATCAGTTCCTGGCTGGTTTTGCTCTTAAACAAGAGCGCAAAGCCGAAGCTGGCGTGGGCGAGTGTGGCGCGCTTGCCCTGCCACGAGTTCGACTGCTCTCCCGGAGGGTTGTTGAGCCAGTACCCTGCCCAGGCGAAGCTCTGGCGAAGCTTCGCCAGCGCGCCGGCAGCGGGATAATCATTGCGGTCGAATCCCCTGGAAGATTGGGCCGTGCATGGTCGGGCAAGCAACAGAATCAGCAGTGAAAGGAGAACGGTTCCGCGCCAGCGCCCATAAATTATTTGAATCGCGCTCATCACTTCAATTGATTGGAGGCCAGCCCGGGTTCGAGATATTCTCGATGTAAGCACCACGCCATTCTCATTCACTAGAGGAGATTTATGCCCAACGAACTGCGTAACTTTCTGCTGCTTCCTTATGACGAACTGGAAGAGATGAACCTCCAGGCAAAGCAGCAGCGCAAGGACCGCGTGGCCGCTCATAAGATTCAGGAAGAGCGTCTCAAGTATCTCACCGACGAGAAGCGCATCAAGGCGGTCACCGTGCTCTTCAGCGATCTCGAAGGCCGCCTGCACATGCTCGACTACGACAAGAAATTTCTTATCAAGAGCTACGACAATCTTACGTTTGACGGCTCATCCATTCGCGGGTTCACAGCGCAGCGCGAGAGCGACCTGC
This sequence comes from Acidobacteriaceae bacterium, assembly GCA_039934875.1. Classification (GTDB taxonomy): domain Bacteria; phylum Acidobacteriota; class Terriglobia; order Terriglobales; family Acidobacteriaceae; genus JBDTLH01. Next base: position 1,902 of record JBDTLH010000087.1, read on the forward strand.
GCCTGGCGATTGATTGGGGGGCCTTCTACTTCGCGCCCGCGGATGTCTTCGGCCCGGGTAAAGTTCTCGTCTTCGGAGAGGTCATTGACAAGGGCGGAGCCGCTTACAGCGCTGATATCCGTGGGGTGCTTAAGAGATTTGCGGAGGAGTTGCACGGGAAAGAAGGCTACACGCTCAATGCCGCAAACGAGGTCGAAGGTTTCCTGTTCAAGGGTACCGATGCCGAGCAGTGCTATCACCAGACCGGCAAGTTCGAATATGTGAATACTGGCGGATACTATCACTCGCTTCCCGGCGATCCGTTGCGCAATTTCATAGACACCGCCGCAGAGGTGCAGCGCGCCATGGGCTTTGAGAACGAAAAGGACCACCCTGAAGTCGCGCCCTCGCAATTTGAAATTAATTACAGCTACGGAGAGGTGGTCGCCGCCGCCGACCAAATCCAACTCTACAAACTCATATGCCGTCAGGTCGCGACCCGCATGGGACTGACTGCGTCGTTCCTGCCCAAGCCGGTAGTGGGAGTGAACGGCAGCGGAATGCACACCAATATCTCGATCAACAAAGGCAACAAGAATCTTTTCTTCGATCCTAAAGGCGAAGAGCAGATGAGCAAGTTTGCGTGGTCCTTCGTGGACCGTATTCTCACCCACGGGAACGACATTTGCCTGATGCTGAACGCCAGCGTAAATGCCTATCGCCGCCTCGATCCTCACTTTGAAGCGCCTAATCAAATCAAGGCTTCGGCGACGGACCGCGGTTCTATGGTGCGCATTCCTATTGGAAATGAAAAGAGTTCGCGGGTGGAGGTGCGCTCCGTCAGCCCGGATGCCAACCCTTACATCGTGCTCTATTCCATTTTTAGAACTGGGCTCGCCGGAGAGACCGCCAGGATTGAAAACCTGCGCCAAGCGGAGCGCTATTTGCCCGACAACATCTACACCGCGCTCGACAACTTCCGCAAAGCTGAATGGACAACCCAGTTGCTCGGCGAAGCCGTGAAGGCGCGCTACGCCGACCTGAAGCAAGCCTCGGCGGACCGTTGCTCCCGGCTGCTGGGGACATTTGTGAAGGTACCTGAAGTGCAGTACCACCACGATGTTTACAACCAGTTTTTGTGGAACATGTTTTAGAGATCGGGTTAACTTAGCCGTGCCTCAGCAATGGCCTTCGCGCAATCTCAGAAGATGCTTCACCAATGTTTGTTGCACCCTGGTTTCAAAGTGGTGCTTCAAGCGGACGATGCCGACCTTTCGGATGCTGCTTTTTCCCGCGAGGGGAACAAAGCAGCATCCGGGATGCGTTTCGACCGCCATTGCCGGGACAGCTGAAACCCCCATGGCCGCCGCGACCATCGCCAGGATAGTGGCGAACTGGCCGCTTTCGAACGCCACATTGGGCCTTATTCTGGATTCGCGGCAGGCGGTAATCAGGCTATCGCGGAAGCAGTGGCCCTCTTTGAGCAGTAGAAATGGTTCACCCTTCAATTCCTTGAGGGCCAGCGATTTTCGCTGGGCGAGGGGATGGGATTCCGGAAGCACGGCGAAAAACCTCTCTTCGAAGATCTCAATGCAACATAACTCGCTCCCCGGCACGGGAAGGGCCACCACTGCTAAATCCATGCTCCCCTGGTGGAGGCTTTCGAGCAGTGCGGGCGTGATGTCTTCAATCACTCGTACCTTGATCAAAGGATAACGAGATGAAAACCCGATCAGGATCTTGGGCAACAAATACGCCGCGATGGTGGGGATGATTCCCAATACCACCTCACCCTTTTCCTCCCCCGCCATCTCCAGCATTTCGGTTTTGGATTCATTCAGGTCTCGCAGAATGCGCTCCGCCTTAGGCAGAAACGCCTTTCCGAATACCGTCAGCCTGGCGGACCGGGGCAGGCGGTCGAAGAGCCTTGACCCCAACTCCGCCTCCAACTTCAAAATCTGTTGCGAGAGAGAAGGTTGCGCCACGTGTTCGATCTCCGACGCGCGGGTGAATGTTCCGTGCTGCGCCACTGCGCAAAAGTATCGTAGCTGATGAATTTCCATTGCATCCCCTGATTTGATAGATCGAGTGCGTGGGCATTGGCCTCAGGGCGAAAAGCGCAGAGACCCCTGCCCCGAGGCTCTGAGTCTGTTCCCACCCCGGTTACGGCTCTAGACCCGTTACCTATCGCAAGCATAGGAAACAAATCTTATACCTCTGGATCTTTCTGCTTTAGTGTATCCCTATGTTGATTCGATTACAGAAAGGAAGTGCCTATGCCCGATAACGACACAGTACAGCCTGGAGATGTGACCCAGCGCGTTGGCGTTGAAGTGATCCGCAAGAACGGGGTTGATGTGGACAAGCTGATCAAGATGCTGGTGGCGAATGCAGCCGCCGAATTTGCCAGCACCTACTACTACTACACGATTCTGCGCATGAATCTCGCCGGCCACGAGGATTACAAAGAAATCTGCGAAGATGCGAGGCTCGAAGATCGCGCCCATTGGGAGCTGATCGTTCCCCGCATTTATGAATTGGGGGGCAATCTGCCCAATGATTTGAAGGCATTTCACGACCAGGCCGGTTGCAAGGCCGCCAAATTGCCAGACCCACCCACGGCAGTGAACATCCTGACGCTACTGCTTGAATCCGAACGTTGCGCCATCCGCAGTTGGAGCGCGGTCTGCGACATGACCTTCGGCAAAGATCCTCGTACCTATGACCTGGCGGCGCGGATTCTCAACGAAGAGATTGAGCATGAGGCCTGGTTCATTGAACTGCTGGCCCATGAACGCGACGGCAAGTCTATCCCCTCCGGCCACTTCCGGCGCGGCGAACCGGGCGAGGCGCCGTACAGCAAAAACCGTCCCTTCTATAACCCATAGACTGAAGGACGTGGATGAAAAGGGAAATACAGCGGGGCCGACCTTCCGGGTGGTTGTAGAGACCCCCGAAGGCCCCCGCGCTTTTGTGTGTGGCGAGGATGAATATGTGTGGGACGCCGCCTCCCGCAATGGCATTCGCCTGCCCGCCATCTGCCATCAGGGTCTTTGCCTGACTTGCGCGGGCAAGCTGCTTTCGGGTTCAGTTGACCAGCGGGACGCCGCCCAATATTTTCCTGAGGATCAACATGCAGGTTATATTCTGCTCTGCCGCGCTCTTCCCAAGAGTGATCTGCACATTCTGACCGGTCAGCAGTGGGAGATGCGTGCTTTTCGCCAAGCAAATGGATTGCCCGCTCCTTACGGCTAATTGAAGATGTTAATTTTCGATACAAAATATTTGTACGGTGTCGTACAATTATGGAACGACCACGCGCGCCGAACCTCAGATTGCGGACGAACAGAGGTGACAGTCCTGACCTTCCCGTAACGGGTCGTTTTAGTTGGGAGGCAAGATATCCTATGAGTGCCACCGCCACATTGCAGCAATCCGCAGCGTTACCTCCTTCCCCCCCAGTCAGCCGTCCGCAATGGACGGTGATGATTGAGCGGATGAGGGAGTCTCAGGGCTGGAGCCAGGCCGCTCTCGCTCGCAGGCTCCAGGTTTCCCCGATGGCGGTTTCGCGTTGGGAGCGAGGCATAAACGAGCCCAGCTCTTCCATCTATGTTGAACTGGGCAAGATCACCGGCGCCCCCGAATGCTGGTACTTCTGGGGACTTGCCGGATTGACCCGCAGCGACATTGACAAAGCGCTCGGCGTGGCCGCAAACGCTTGATCTGTGCCGCAAACGCTTGATTTCAGGCGCGATCAACGGGTCTTCGGTGTGTGCGCAACGGACCTTCATGGTCCAGCGGGGTGGTGCGCCTTATAATCGTGTATTCACTTTGACCCCAGGAATCCACGCTTGTCATCATTCGAACAAGATACCTATCAGCTTCGCCGCCAGAAGCTCGCCGACATTGAAGCTTTAGGGCAAGAGGCGTATCCCCGTCGCTTCGAGACTACCCACACCATTCCAGAGATAGTCGAAACTTACGCCAGCGCACCCGCGGAACAACTCGATTCCAGCCGGGTTGTGGTGGCGATTGCTGGGCGCATCATGTCGATCCGCGGCCAGGGAAAGGCATCGTTCGCCCACCTGCAACAGGGGGGAAAGCGGCTGCAGATTTACGTGAAGCTGGATAACGTCGGCGAAGAGCAGTTCAAGCTCTTCCGTTTGCTCGATCTCGGAGACCACATCGGCGTTCACGGCTACCTCTTTTGCACCCGCACCAATGAGCTTTCTGTCCACGTCGAGCGCATAACGTTTTTATCCAAGGCGCTGCTGCCGCTGCCGGAGAAATATCACGGGTTGAACGACGTGGAGCTGCGCTACCGGCAACGCTACGTGGACCTCACGGTGAATCCCGAGGTGCGCGAGATCTTCGTCAAGCGCGCGCGCATCGTACAGTCCATCCGCCGCTACTTCGACGCCCACGGCTTTATTGAGGTGGAGACGCCGATGATGCAGCCGCTGGCGGGAGGCGCAGCCGCCCGTCCCTTCGTCACCCACCACAACACGCTCAACCTCGACCTCTTCCTGCGCATCGCTCCTGAACTCTATCTGAAGCGCCTGGTGGTGGGAGGCATGGAGCGGGTCTATGAGATCAACCGCAACTTTCGCAACGAAGGCATCTCCACGCACCACAACCCCGAGTTCACCATGCTCGAGTTTTATCAGGCGTATGCCGATTACGGCGATCTGATGGCGCTTACTGCGGAGTTGCTGGCGCAGATCGCGCAGGACGTGAACGGCACGACGAAAGCGATTTTCGAAGAACACGAGATTGACTTCGCGCAGGAGAACATCCAGCGTATTTCCATGCGCGATGCCATCATTCAGCATTGGCCTGAAGATGCGGGGCCCGCGCCGCACTTTTCCGATTTCGCGGATACAGCCAGAGTTCACGCCATGGTACAAGCGCTGAATACGCCCAAAGGACGCCTCCCCTTCGATCCCAAGGCTCCCGCGGGAGTCACCATTGCGGCGATCTTCGAGGCGATCGCGGAAGAGCATCTGATCCAGCCGACTATTCTCTATGATTTTCCGCGCGCCATCTCGCCGCTCTCCAAGCATAAGAAGGATGATCCCGATTGGGTGGAGCGCTTCGAGCTCTTCTGCTGCGGGATGGAACTGGGTAATGCCTTCAGCGAGTTGAACGATCCTGAGGACCAACGCGCCCGCTTCGAAGAGCAACTCGCAGAGCGCAATCGCGGCAACGATGAGGCCCATCAGATGGACGAGGACTACATTCGCGCCCTCTCTTTCGGAATGCCCCCCGCCGCCGGAATGGGCTTGGGCATTGACCGCCTCACCATGCTGCTTACCGGCTCGAAATCGATCCGCGACGTGATTCTGTTCCCACTGCTGAGGCCGATGAGGGCGGAGGAGGGCGAGAGCAGTTGTTAGTTATTAGTTGCTAGTTGTTAGTTGCTGGGGAAGAGCAAGCGCCGGCCCGCAGATTACGCGGCGACTGTGGATGAGATTGAATTGGCCGCCGATAAGAGTTGGACGGTAGTGGCTAATCCGCACTGTTCTATAATCCCGCCATGGAGATTCACTTCACTCCTGATGTTGAACGCAGTCTGAACCAGATCGCGTCTCAGACCGGTCGAGGTACGGACGAGTTTGTGCAGGAGTCGGTAAAGAGCCATATCGATCACGAGGAATGGTTCCGGCGTGAAGTCGAGAAGGGACTGGCTTCGCTCGACCGGGGTGACTAGGTGGGGCATCAGGAAGTGGGGCGCCGCATAGAGGGCCTTCTCCGCGCTTGATGGATTATCATTGGAGCCAGCGAGAATCAATTTAGAAGCTTTCCGGCCACTTCCTCGCGGCATGAAAGACGCGCAAAATTTCTACAACGTCTTTTTGCACCCGATAGGGCACGATATAGGGAGTACCAGCCACCACCAACTCTCGAGTACCCGCGACACGTCCGGGGCGGCCGATATTGGGATGGGCTCCCGTCGTCTGCACCGCTTGTGCAATTCTCTTTTCCAGTCGCTCGTCAGCGTCAGGGCTGTCTAAAGCAATATAATCCGTGACTTGTTCCAGATCGCGTAAGGCGGTCCGAAGCCACCTAACCTGCACGCGAAGACCACTTGGTCATCACGCGCCGGACCTCTTCTTCGGTGGCAAATTCACCGCGATCGGCGACTTCAATCGCCTCCTCAATTTCGCGAACCTGTCATGCGCTGACCTCCAGGTAATTGCGAATCGCCTCGGTCGCGACCAGACTCCGTCTGCGGCGGGTTGTCTTCGCCAAATCGTCCAACTGCTTCTTGGTTTCAGCATCGATGCGTAGCGTGAGAACAGAAGACCTCGCCATGTCGCCATAATACTCCCCCATCGGTTTGTCTTACCCCTCTGCTCCGAGCCTCGGCACTGCCATTCAACGGATTAAATGCCTGTTGGCTGCAAGCACGGCATAGTACATTCGCAAGTCACTTATAATAAGAGGTTGCGGCATTCACTCCCGAGGACATCTATCCATGCCAACCACTGACCTGTTGGTGCAAGGTCAACCCGATATTACGAGCGGCGCCCAGCGCATTGCCAACGACTTCTCGATCCAGATCGCGACCGTGAACGGCTCGGGTTCGCAGTCGGCGAACAATGTTTTGCTGCGCAGCGTCTTCAGCATGGGCGTGCCGGTATCGGGCAAGAACCTTTTCCCCTCGAACATCGCCGGATTGCCCACCTGGTACACCATTCGCGCCAGCAAGCGCGGATGGGTCGCCCGCAAGAAAGAAGTGGACTTGCTGATCGCCATGAATCCGGAGACGGCGCGGGAAGACGTGCTCTCGTTGGGCGCGGGGGCGGCGGTCATCTATGACGAGCCGCTAAAGCTCAATGAAATCCGGCAGGACTTGACTTGCTATCCGGTGCCGTTCGACAAGCTCGCCGCCGCGACTGGAGCGGATGCCAAGATCCGCAAGCTGGTCAAGAACATGGTGTACGTCGGGGTGGCCGCGCAACTGCTCTCCATCGATATGCAGGAGGTGGAGAAGACCGTGCGCAAACAATTTGCGAAGAAGGCGAAGGCGGCCGAACTGAACCTCAACGCCGTCCGCGCGGGCTTCGACTTCGCCGCCAATAGTCTGCACAAGCAGGATCCTTTCGTGGTCGAGCCGATGCAAGCCACCGAGGGCAAGATCATCATCGACGGCAACGCCGCCGCTGCGATGGGCGCGATGTTCGCCGGCGTCACGGTAGTGACGTGGTATCCCATCACGCCTTCTTCGTCGGTGGTCGAGCAGTTGATCGACTTTATGAAGGCGCACCGCATCGACGCGGATGGCAAGGCCAGCTTCGCCATTGTGCAGGCGGAGGATGAACTCGCTGCTATCGGCATGGTCGTAGGCGCTGGATGGGCGGGCGCTCGGGCTATGACGGCGACTTCAGGACCCGGCATCTCGCTCATGGCGGAATTCTCCGGCCTCGCCTACTACGCCGAGATTCCCGGCGTAATCTTCGATATCCAGCGCACCGGCCCCTCCACCGGACTGCCCACGCGCACCTCGCAGGGCGATCTTACGTTCATCGCCGGTCTTTCGCATGGCGATACCAAACAGGTCATGCTGATTCCCGCGTCGGTAGAAGAATGTTTTGACTTCAGCATAGCGGCATTCGATCTCGCCGAGCGGATGCAGACGCCGGTATTCGTGCTCTCCGACCTCGATTTGGGCATGAACAATTGGATGTCCACTCCCTTCTCCTACCCGGAAAAACCAATGGACCGCGGCAAGGTGCTGGATGCGAAGCAATTGGAAGCGGCGGGCGGATTTGGTCGCTATAAAGATGTGGATGGCGAAGGCATCCCCTACCGCACCCTGCCCGGCACCGATCATCCCGCGGCCGCATATTTCACGCGCGGCTCAGGGCACAACGAGAAGGCGCTCTACTCCGAGCGGCCGGACGACTATGAGAACAACATGCTGCGCCTGGCGAGAAAATTCGAGACAGCGCGCACCCTGGTTCCCAAGCCGGTGATCGAGACCGGCGGAGGCGAAATCGGAATCATCGCTTTCGGCAGTAGCCATTGGGCGGTGATCGAGGCGCGGGAGCAGCTTACGCGCCGAGGCGGCTCCGAAGGGCAGATCGAGACGGATTATCTTCGCATTCGCGCCTATCCCTTCACCCCGGAGGTGCTCGACTTTGTCGCCGCTCATGCCCGGGTCTATGTGGTTGAGCAAAACCGCGACGCGCAGATGTTGAATTTGTTAAAGCTCGACCTTGGTCCCGTGCAGGTTACCAAGTTACGTTCTGTAAAGCACTTCAACGGGCTTCCCATCGACGCGCGCTCGGTAAGCGACGAAATCGTCGCACAAGAAGGGAGCAAATAAGTCATGTCCATCACACCCGTTCCTCCCCGCGCCCCCAAGATCAACCACATCGGACTGCAGGTCCTCGATTACAAGGGCGGCAAGACCACGCTCTGCGCCGGCTGCGGGCACAACTCCATCTCCGAGCGCATCAGCGAGGCGTTCTTTGAGATGGGAATCATGCCCGAACGGGTAATGAAGATGAGCGGCATAGGATGCTCCTCTAAGTCGCCGGCGTACTTCATGTCGCGCTCGTTCAGCTTCAACTCGGTGCACGGCCGTATGCCTTCCGTGGCGACGGGCGCGCTGCTGGCGAACAAGACCATGCACTCGATCGGCATCAGCGGCGATGGAGACACTGCCTCCATCGGCATGGGCCAGTTCGTCCATCTGCTGCGCCGCAATATTCCGATGATCTACATCATCGAAGACAACGGCGTGTATGGCCTGACCAAGGGCCAGTTCTCCGCGACTGCCGATGTCGGTTCCAAGTTAAAGACCGGAGTCGTGAACGATCTGCCCGCGATCGATACCTGCGCATTGGCGGTGCAGATGGGCGCGACGTTCGTGGGACGCTCTTTTTCCGGAGATAAGAAACAGCTTTCGGCCATGCTCAAGGCCGCCATTGCTCATAAGGGCACGGTCATGCTCGACGTAATCTCCCCTTGCGTCACCTTTAACGATCACGAGGGTTCTACCAAGAGCTACAAATACATGCTGGAACACGAAGAGCCAATCAGCGAACTGGGATTCGTACCGCACTTTGAGGAGATCGCGGTGGAGTATGATCCCGGAACGACGCTTGATGTTCTCATGCACGATGGCTCGCACATGCGCCTGCGCAAGCTGCACAACGATTACGATCCCACCGATAAAGCGAACGCCGTCAAGATGTTGATCGAAGCCCACGAAAAGGGCGAGGTGCTCACCGGGGTCTTCTACATCGACACGCAAAAGCCGGACTTCACCTCACTGCTGAACATGGCCGATGAACCGCTGGCGACGCTTCCCCAAGAGCGGGTGCGGCCCTCGCGCGAGGTCTTGAACCGGATAATGGAGTCCTATGGGTAGCCGGATAGCGCTGCCGAGTAATTGTGGAAAAGTTGAATGAATAGCCATTCACAATCTAGCCAGGTTGAGAGTAAGATGCGCAGATGCACCGTTTCTGGCTCGCTGTTTCTCTCGTCCTGTTGAGTACTTGCGCATTTGCCCAGCAGGATTATGTCGGTCGCTATGACGTGTTTGCCGGCTACTCCTACCTCGAAAGCCCGCTCATCAATCTGGCGGAGCGCGGATATCACCTGCAAGCCGCGGTAAATACACGCACCTGGCTGGCGTTGGGCTTCGACTATAGCAACTTCACCGGACATAGCACTCTCTTGCTCAAATATGCGCCCACCAGATTGCAAACTCAATTAGGCGGGCAGATTGGGCAATTGATCGCGGCCGGTCTGGTGCCTCCCACCTATCAGTTTTACGTGCCTTTCGACTCGGGTACTCAGACATTCGCCGCCGGACCGCAACTTTTTTATCGCCATTTTAAGCACACGACGTGGTTTCTGCGCCCCTCTATCGGCGCGATTCGCGAGACGGCGACCCCGCATCCCCATGACTTCGTTACCACCTTGGTGGTCAGCCAGCTTGCCCCCAGCGGGTCTAAGCT
>JBDTLH010000088.1:0-7110 GCA_039934875.1 Acidobacteriaceae bacterium
TGAGCGGCGCCAATCTGGAGAAGAAACTCACCTTTGTGCTCGATGACTCCTCTCTCCTTGAGGATGACGAGAACGCGCATGATCTGCCTGACTTTCTCCGCCTGGCGACCGCCCTCGCGCTGCGCAAACGATTCATCGCCAAGCTGACGCTCAGCGCGCTGCTGATCGGGAGCGTGGCCGCGTTCCTGCTTCCCAACCGCTATACCGCAACCGTGAAAATACTCCCTCCCCAGCAGACCCAATCCTCCGCCGCCGCCCTCCTCACTTCCTTGAGCGGAAGCGGCATAGGGTCACTCGCCTCCGCCGCGGGCAAAGACTTGGGAATCAAGAACCCCAATGACCTCTATGTTGGAATGCTTAAGACCCGCCCCGTTGCCGACGCTCTGATCCAGCGCTTCGATCTGCGAACCGAATATAAATCCAAAGACATGACCGCGGCACGCGCCGAGCTCGCGGACCAAACCAGCATCGTCTCCGGCAAGGAGGGCTTCATCAGCGTCTCTGTGGTGGATAAACAGAAAAAGCGCGCCGCGGAAATCGCCAACAGCTACATTCAGGAGCTGCGCAATATGACTCAGAGGCTGGCCTTGACCGAGGCCTCGCAGCAGAGGTTGTTCTACGAGCAGCAGCTTAAGCAGGCCAAGGATGAGCTCGCCAACGCGGAGATTGATCTCAAGCTGGCGCAGCAGAAGAGCGGCGTCATCCAACTCGATGCGCAAGCCAAGTCCATCATCGAAGAGATTGGCCAAGCAAGAGCGCTGATCGCCGCCAAGCGGGTCGAGGTCCAGTCGCTGCGCTCCTTCGCCACCGACGGCAATCCCGACGTGCAGCTTGCCCAACATGAGTTGTCCGCCATGCAAGCCGAGCTCAGCCGCCTTGAAAAACAAAGCGGCGCTCCGGATAGCTATGAGGTCGCACTCAAAGACGTTCCCGCAGCCGCTGTCGAATATGTCCGCAAAATGCGCGAGCTCAAATATCGCGAAACGTTATATGAACTGCTGGCGAAGCAATACGAAATGGCCCGGCTGGATGAAGCCAAGACCGCCGCCGTGATCCAGGTCGTCGAACCCGCCACCGAACCCGACCGCAAGAGCTCCCCCCAACGCACCCTGTTCGTTCTCCTCTCCGCCATGGCGGGATGCTTTGTTGCCTGCCTCCTGGTACTCGCCCAAACCTGGAGGGAACGCGTCAACGCCGATCCCCAACGCTCCCAGCAGCTCGCAGCCTTCCGCATTGCCGTCATGGGCAAGTAATCCATGAATACTGTCCTCACCCATCGCGATGCTAATGTCCTGCTCCAGGACCGCGCCGTTCCTTCGCTGCGCGCCAACTTCCGCTGGACCTTCGCCGGACAATTGCTCTATTCCCTCTGCCAATGGGCGATGATCTCCATCCTCGCAAAAGCCGGCAGCAGCGCCGTGGTTGGTGAATTCGCGCTCGGCCTCGCCATCTCCGCCCCGGTCTTCATGCTTACCAATCTCAGCCTGCGCGCGGTGCAGGCCACTGACGCCCGCTCCAGCTTCGAATTCGCCGACTACTTCAGCCTCCGCGTGCTGACGTCCTTCATCGGTCTGTTTGCCGTGGCTCTCATTACGCTCGGCCTCCACGCCGATCGCTCCACCAAATTCGTCGTGCTGCTGGTCGCCGTATCGAAGGCGGTTGAGTCGTTGAGCAACGTGATCGCCGGCCTGCTGCAAAAGTTCGAGCGCCTCGACCAGGTGGCAATCAGCCTGATTTTCCGCGGCGGCCTCTCGCTCGCGGCATTCGGCGGAGCATTCCACCACTGGCGCAGTCTGATCGCCGCCGTTGCCGCCCTGGTGATTGCCTGGAGCCTGACCTTCGCAATCTACGATATCGCGCGCGCCCTGGCTGTGCTCAAAGGCGCCGGCTTCTTCCGCTTCCGCCGTGCATCCCTGCAGAAGCTGCTCACTCTAAGCGCGCCGCTCGGAGTGGTGATGGCGCTCTCTTCGCTCAACATCAATATCCCCCGTTATGTGCTGGTCAAATATCTCGGAGAGGCCGACTTGGGCGTCTTCGCCTCCCTCTCTTATCTGCTGATCGCGGTCACATTGATCGTCAATGCGCTCGGACAGTCGGCTTCCGCCCGCCTCTCGCGCCTCTTCGCCGCGGGCGACCTGGAAGGGTTCCGCGGCATCCTCAAAAAGCTGCTGCTCCTCGCCGCCTTCATCCCCGCGCTCGGAATTCCCATCGCTCTGCTCTTCGGACGCCCTCTCCTCTCTCTCCTGTACCGCCCGGAATACGGCAACCATGTCGGCGTGCTGGTGATCATGGTAATCACCGCCGCCCTCACCGCCATCGGCTCCTTCATGGGATACGGCATGACCGCCGTCCACGCTTTTCGCGCCCAGGTGCCGGTCATGGCCGCCACCCTCACCAGCACCATCGTGCTCTGCTTCATGCTCATTCCCCGCATGGGATTAATCGGCGCCGCGCTCGCCCTGCTGGCGTCTGAGGTGGTATATGCCGGCGGTCTGGCGTTCGGCCTTTATCGTGCCTTGAACGCCGCTGGGGGCTGGTAAAGATGCGTATTCTTCATGTGGTCGGAAGCCTGAATTGCGGCGGAGCAGAGAACTGGATCATGGATGTTCTACGCCACATCGATCGCCAGAGCTTTCAATTCGACTTCCTGGTTCACCATCATGGGCCCAGCCACTTTCACGCCGAGGCAGAATCCTTGGGCGCTCGCGTCATCCCCTGCCTTTCACCCTCCAGTCCTCTGCGCTATGGAAAGAATTTCCTGCGCATCCTTCGCGAATACGGCCCCTATGACTGCGTTCACAGCCATGTCCATCACTTCACCGGATATGTGATGTTGCTCTCCAGGTTCGCCGGTGTCCCGCTGCGCATTGCCCATAGCCATACCGGACACAAAGAGACGGGCATCCCCATAGCGCGGCGCAATTATCTCCGCGCTATGGAATTCCTGGTTCGCCGCTTTGCCACCAGAGGCATAGCCGTAAGCGGCGTTGCGGGAGACTCGCTCTTCCATAAAAATTGGAGATCGGACGCGAAGTGGTCTATACAACCCAATGGCATCGATGTGGATCGCTTCAGGGCAGTCGGAAACCGTGCCGCTGCACCGGCCTCGCTCGGCATTCCCCAAACCGCGTTTGTGGTCGGACACGTAGGTCGCTTCGTCGAAGCCAAGAACCACCGCTTCTTTATTGAAATTGCGCAGCAGTTATCTCGGTTGCAACCGCATGCCCACTATCTCCTGGTAGGGGATGGCCCATTGCGCAAAGAAATTGAGATAGCAGTCGCCCATAAAGGCCTCGCGGGAAAGTTTACCTTTGCCGGGGTCCGCTCCGACGTACCCAGCTTGCTCGGCTGCATGGACGTGTTTCTTTTTCCCTCTCAATACGAGGGATTGCCGCTGGCTTTGTTAGAGGCGCAGGCGGCTGGCATTCCTTGTGTGATCTCAGATCGGATTTCCCCGGAGGCGGATGCCGGCATCGGGGGAGTGTATGAATTGGCCTTGAGCGAACCGTCGCAAAGCTGGGCGCGGAAAATGCTCTGTTTCCACCAGAATTGTTGCCGAGCTAAAGACATCAGCCCTTCGATAAGATCAATCGACCAATCGGCGATTCAACTCATAAGAACATACTTAACAGTCGACGACAAAATGCGGGGCTGCGCTCAATCGTGAAACTTTTAGTGCTCTTCGTCTTGTTGGCATCACGGTACCTTCTCGTTGCCGCTTTTCTCGGCAATCAGGAGAGGCACATTGCCTCGCAGTATTGACTTTGTGGCCCTCTCTTTCTTCATCTACTATGACCTTGGATTCGCACTAGAAGCTGCCGGAATCAAGTATGAAAGTACATTCTTCCCGTCTTTTTTCGATGCTTCCGAAAGTGATCAAATACTCGCAATATTTCTGCTAATAGTTGCACCATGGATTCTAAGGATGGGCTACGCTGTCAGTACTCGCGAGATTCGACGTGGAACGCCGCGATCGAGGATCGGCCAATATCGTGAGCTGTCGTTTTATATATCATTCCTCGTGATTTGCTTAATAGTATCTGTTTTGTCACTGCATACAGCCTTCGATGCTTCTTCTATCTGGTCAGCGAGATCCCACATCGGCGAAGTGTTGGGCCCATATATAATCGTGCTATACGTTCCGCTTGGTATTCTCTCTTTCTTTGTTACTACAAGAGAATCTCATACACTTCGCGGTAAGCTTTTTACTGCGAGTCTGGTTTTATTTTCTATCGCATCGACGATTGGTGCAGGGGAGCGCACCTTAGTCATATTGCCTTTGTTGTTGGTGTTTGTATTTGGAGGGCAAATATCATTTACAAAAATCATTGGTGGCGGCGCAGCCGTTATTATGTTATCGGTGCTTCTGTTGCCGATATTCAAGATTCAATTTGCGGAGTCTAAAGATCTTAGGGCTGTAGCGGCTGACGTGGCGAACGGTGATCTTTCTCGCGCCCCGGTGCTAATAGAATCAATCAAGGAAGCCCGTTTTCTTGGCACGAAGGTTATGGGTTATCCAGGCGCAGGATATTGGTACAGCGCCTTGTTGTATGTTCCACGATCCTTAGCGCCAATCAAAGGAGTATCTACCGCTACCGTATTTACTGGGAGGGTTACGAACCATTCGATCGAAGGGCTTGATTGGGGATTCGGTATCGGAGCCCTGGACGAGCTCTTGCTCAATTTCGGGTGGTTGCTACTTGTCCCAGGGCTTTTGTTGTGCGGATGTCTGCTAGGAGCGGCGGATAGAGCATCGACGGCCATTCCAATGCTAGTTATTCCAGGTAGCCTATCGGCGATATGGTTTCTGGGCTATGACCTGTCCGCCGTACTCCAGCTATTTGGGACGCTGGCAATAGTTGGATCAGCATGGCACTTGCTGTTTGCGGACACAGGTATCCGAGTACGCTCCCCGCGACTTGTAGACCTAGTGATTACCGCGAACCTAGATCGGATACTTGGCCATTTTAAGAGAGATATCCATTGGTAATGATCAACGCGCAGCATCTGCCCCTCATCTCCATCGCCATGCCCGTCTATAACTGCGAAGCCACCATAGGCGAAGCAATCGCCTCCATTATCAATCAGGACTTCACCGATTGGGAGCTGCTCATCATCGATGATGGCTCTACCGACCGAACTGCGGAACAGGCCCGGTTGTTCACTGACTCTCGTATCCGGGTTCTAGACGGCGGCGATAACCAACATCTCCCGAAGAGATTGAACCAGGCGGTTAGGCTCGCCCGCGGCTCCTATTTCGCGCGCATGGACGGCGACGATATCAGCTATCCCGGGCGGCTCCGCGAGCAACTCGAGTACCTCGAGCAGAACCCGCAAGTTGATCTACTGGGCGGCAGCATCCTTATCTTCGGCAGCACGGGAGACCCCATCGGTCTTCGTCAGGCGCGACCCAGCCACAATAAGATTTGCGGCACGCCCTGGCGTCCTGCTTGTCTCGCTCATGTGACCTGGATGGGCCGCCGCGAGTGGTTCCAACGCAACCTCTACCGAGAGGACTTGACCCACGCCCAAGACCGCGAGCTTCTGACCCGCACCCGCCGCAAAGCGCGCTTCGCATCTCTTCCGGGGGTGTTGGTTGGAGTGCGGGAGGAAGCGCTCTGCCTGAAAAAACAGATCTTTTCGCGGAAGCAATACTTCAAGGCGCTTTGCCGCGAAGGAGTCCGGCAACGAGATCCCGCGCTGCTCCTGGTCAGTGCTCCGTTGGAAATAGCGAAGCTTGTTGTGGATATCACAGCCATCCAATCCGGCCTGAACTACCGATTGCTACCGCACCGCATTCCCAACGTGTCACAAGATGATGCTGAACGGTGGATGTCAGTTCTAGACGAAACTCGGGAGACGGCAGCGCAATATGAAAACGCTTCTGTATGAGGAATCGCGAATTGGCAGCTGGAAAACAGAATACCTTTCCGCAACCGCTGCCCCACCTCGTCCTCATCGTCACCTCCTCCCTAAGCGCCGGCTTCTTTCGCGGACAAATCGCCCGCCTGTGTCAAGCTGGCTACCGCATTACCTTCATCTGTTCTCCGGGACCGCAGATTGCGGAACTCGAAGCGGAGGGCGCAGACATAATTCCCATCCCCATAGAGCGCGAAATCTCTCCCTGGCGCGACCTTCAATCTTTATGGCAATTGTGGCGGACTCTCCGCCGCCTGCGTCCGGACATCACCAACGTGGGTACCCCTAAAGCCGGACTCCTTGGCGGCATCGCCGCAATGCTGGCGCGCGTGCCCTGCCGCATCTACACACTCCACGGCCTAAGAATGGAGACCGCCCACGGCTCGAAACGCCGCCTCCTGCTATGGGCAGAGTGGCTGGCGTGCAAATCAGCCCATCACGTGCGTTGCGTCAGTCCAAGCCTGCGCAACAAGGCAATCGCACTCGGATTATTGGGCGCCGGCGCTGATGATACCAAACATAAGGCTTATGTGGTTGGGCCCGGTACCGCGAACGGGATTGCGATTGATCAATTCCGCGCCACTCCGGAACGCGCCGTCCTTGCGCAAAACTTGCGCAAGCGGTGGGACATCCCGGCGGGCGCGCTGGTAATCGGCTTCGCTGGACGCTTTACCCGCGACAAAGGCATTCCCGAGCTGTACGCGGCATTCAAAAAACTTCTGCGCGATTTTCCTCAAGCCAGGTTGCTGCTCCTGGGAAGCTTCGAAGACGGCGATCCGGTAAGCGCAGAATTACGCAGCGAAATTGCATCCCATCCCTGCGTCATCCTGCCCGGATTTGTAGAAGACATCGCACCCGACTATCAGGCGATGGATCTCTTCGTCCTTCCCAGCCATCGTGAAGGGTTCCCGGTCGCTACCCTGGAAGCCCAGGCGTCATCCCTGCCCGTCGTAACCACGGACGCAACCGGCACCCGCGACTCCGTGCTCGACGGCCTCACCGGACTTCTATTTCCCGTTGGAGATCTTAGCGCGCTGCACGCCGCCCTCGATACCCTGCTGCGCGATCCGGAGTTGAGGGAGCGCATGGGAAAAACGGGCGCACAATGGGTTGCGGCAAACTTCTCACAAGCAGACATCTGGGAAAGCCTTCGCCGCGACTACCAGCGGATCATCCAGCTTGAGAAGCCAG
>JBDTLH010000089.1:0-6712 GCA_039934875.1 Acidobacteriaceae bacterium
CGGTGCGGGTGTGTCGAAGATCAGCCATGGCTGAGGCCGCACATTATGCCGCACCTCCCAAGTTATCCGGCGTCAAATGAAGTCATCATCCAACTGCGCGCGCTCCATGATTGCCAATACAGACTCGAACCGGCAAGCAGCTTCTATCCCGCGCCGCGCTCTTCCATCCAGTAAGACTTATCCAAATTGTCGAAACGTGTGAACTGCTTCAGAAATGCCAATTGCACCGATTCCGTCGGACCATTGCGCTGCTTCCCGATGATGATCTTCGCCTTGCCCTCAAGCTCGGGATTATCCCGGTCGTAATACTCCGGGCGGTGAATGAACATCACAACATCCGCGTCCTGCTCGATGGAGCCGGACTCGCGCAGGTCGCTCAACTTCGGCTCTCCACCCTTCTCGCGCGTCTCGGCGGCGCGGCTCAGTTGCGAGAGCGCCACCAAGGGAACATCCATCTCTTTGGCCATCATCTTGAGCCCGCGCGAGATCGCCGATACCTCCTGCGTACGGTTCTCAAACCGCTTGCCGTTTGACCCGGCGGCGGTGATGAGTTGCAGATAGTCAATCACCACGAGGTCGAGGCCGCCCTGCTCCTGGCGCAGGCGGCGCAACTTCGCGCGCATCTCCGAGAGCGTGATGCCCGCCGTATCGTCGATGAAAAGCGGGGCGTCGGCCAGCCGGCCGAGTCCGCCCACCAGTTTTTGCCGGTCTTCGCGCGCCAGAAATCCGGTGCGCAGTTTGTGCGCATCCACCCGCGATTGCGAGCACAGCATACGAATCATCAGCGATTGCCGCGACATCTCCAGCGAAAACACCGCGACCACCTTCTTGCCTTCACACGCGGCGTTCTCCGCGATGTTGATGGCAAAGGCGGTCTTGCCCATCGAGGGGCGCGCCGCAATGATAATGAGGTCCTGCTTCTGGAAGCCGCTGGTCAGGCTATCGAGTTCTGTGTAGTAGGTTTCGAGCCCGGTGATGCGCTGTCCGTTGTCGTAGAGCTTGTCGATGGAGCCGTAGTGCGCCTGGAAAATCTTCCCCACGCCGACGAACTCTCTGCCCTCGCGTGCATCGCCGATCCCCAGCACCTGCCGCTCCGCGTCGTCGAGTATCTCTTCGACCGGGTCCGCCTGCTCAATGGCGCGCGCCGCCACCGCATGGCAGGTGTGGATCAGATTGCGCAGGATCGCCTTCTCCTTGACGATGCGCACGTACTGCTCTATCGATGGCCGGCGCGGCAGCCCATCCATCAAGGATGAGATATAGGCGACGCCGCCGACGCTTTCTACCTCCTTGCGTTTTGAAAGCTCTTCGGAGACGGTAATGATGTCGATGGGGCGCCCCAGCGTGGATAGCTCTTGCATGCGGGCGAAGAGCCGGCGGTGCGATTCGAGGGAAAAATCGTCCGCTTTTAGTTGTTCGCTGGCCTCGAAAAACGCCGCATGGTCGAGCAGAATCGCGCCTAAAATTGTGCGCTCCGCGTCAATGCTGGCGGGCAGCCCGCGCTCCAGGTTGAGTTCAGTGGTCGCCATTGCTCTAGCAAGAGTACCGCGAGTGCGGCTGTGAATCTCCGGGGCATTATGTGGAGATGTAGCTTGGAACATGATTGGCAACTGCTATTCCCGCCGCGTAAAACGAGAGTTTCTCTAATGGTTACGATATTTGATAAGGCAGTAGCTACGCCTGCGCGGTGAACAGGCGCATGATCCACCAGACGGCAGCCGCCACCAGTCCCGCCGCCGGAATTGTAAGCACCCATGCCCACACGATACGTCTCGCGATCCCCCAGCGGACCGCCGACGCGCGCTGCACCGATCCCACTCCGACAATCGCGCCGGCAATGGTGTGCGTGGTGCTGACGGGGATGCCCGCCATCGCCGTTCCAAAGAGTGTAATTGCGCCCGCTGCCTCCGCGCAGAAGCCGCCGATGGGCTTCAGCTTGGTGATCTTCGCGCCCATCGTACGTACGATCCGCCATCCCCCAAAGTAGGTGCCGAGTCCCATTGCGGTCTGCGCCGCCATGATAATCGGCCAATGATAGTGGCCCCAACTTCCTGAGAGCTCCTGCCTGCTCATGTAGCCGCCTGCGAACAGCGCCCCCGCGACGATCCCCATCGTCTTCTGCGCGTCGTTGCCGCCGTGCCCCAGCGAATACGCCGCCGCCGAGAGCAGTTGTAGTTTGCGGAACCAGTGGTCCACCCCGGTCGGCGTCTTGTCTTTCACTATCCAGGTCATCGCCACCATGAAGAAAAATCCCATGACCAGCCCCAGCAGCGGCGCCACGACGATGAAGATCAGAGTCGGCGTCCACCCGCTCCACAGGATCGCCTTCATGCCGCTCTTGGAGATGGCCGCGCCCGCGAGTCCGCCAATCAGCGCGTGTGAGGAGGAAGTCGGCAGGCCCAGATACCAGGTGGCGATGTCCCATACGATCGCGCCCAGCAATCCCGCCATAATCACATACGCGGTCACATCATTCACGCGCACCATGCCGGAGCCAATGGTTTTGGCGACCGCCGTGCCGAAGATGAATGCGGCAACGAAATTAAAGAATGCGGCCCACACAACCGCCAGCTTGGGCGTGAGCACGCGCGTCGATACCACCGTCGCGATGCTGTTGGCGGCGTCATGAAAGCCATTTAGAAAATCAAAGCTAAGGGCCAGCAGAATGGTAAGCACCACCAGCACTTGGATAGCAGTCAATCGATCCCCCGGCGTCTCACGACATCTTCAGCACAATAGTTTCGAGCACGTTGGCCGCGTTCTCGGCTTTGTCGGT
The DNA here is from genome assembly GCA_039934875.1 of Acidobacteriaceae bacterium. GTDB lineage: Bacteria > Acidobacteriota > Terriglobia > Terriglobales > Acidobacteriaceae > JBDTLH01. Next base: position 2,777 of record JBDTLH010000089.1, read on the forward strand.
GGCGATTTCGAGCACCTCCAGCAGCTCCTTGATCTTGATCAGATTGATGGGGTCGCGCTCCGTCTTGAACAGGGTGCTCAGGCCCGCGTTGATACAGCGGTCCGCCTCATTTTCCAGGCGGTTGATCTCGACGCAGCAGTCGAGTACCTCGCTGTGTTTGTTGATGCCGCCCACCGCCTTCTTGAGCTGCTGCGCTTGCTTGATGATGATCTCGGTCAGCTCCGTGGCAGCCGCGGGCGGGGTCTTTATGTCATACATTCTCAGCCTCTCGCCCGCCGCATAGACGTAATCGACCACGTCGTCGAGCGACGAGATCAAGGCATGAATGTCTTCGCGGTCAAACGGAGTGATGAACGTCTGGTGCAGCTTCACCAGCAGGCGATGCGTGAGATCGTCGCACTTGTGCTCGATGTCTTTGAGCTGCTGTACCTTCGCATCCACGTCGCGATAATCCGCAAACGTGCTCTTCAGCAACTGCGCGCCATCGATCAGGTACCCCGCCATCTCCGAGAACATCTTCTCGTAGGCGTTGTCCCGGGGCAGCAGATTGAACATTAGTCCTCCAGCTTAGTTTGGCACTGAATCCACCTAACATTAACAAACCCGCAGCCGAAAAGGATACAGCAGCTATGGAATGGCAGTCCCAGCATTGACGATGCCGAAAGAAGCGTCGTCTCGACGGAGCCTAGGATGGCCGTCAGCGGCTCAACTTCCGTTGATGGTGCGGGAACCGATACATAAATAACAAGGGGCGCAGTTTACACCAGCCCCCTATTTCTCTTGTTCTCTTGCGCGAGAGTTGTTACATCTGATTGCGTAGAGACAAAGCATTGGTGCACCCGGTAGGACTCGAACCTACATTTTAAGCTTCGGAGGCTTACGCTCTATCCGTTGAACTACGGGTGCACTGGGCAATATTCCTAAGGATACACCACTCGAATTGCGACATTTCGATCCCACACCGCCAATCTTCTCTTCCAAAATGCGTTTGCTCCCCGCAAGGTTCTTATGAGAAAGTGTCTCTCTGAGGTGAATCATCTATGACTTGGAGCGCTCCGCAGGCCGCAGCCCTGACCTTATTGCGTATCGTCGCCGGATTCCTGTTCTTCTGCCACGGCGCACAAAAGATCCTCGGCTGGTTCGGCGGACACGGCGGCGCTCACGGCTTGATGTTGGCCGCCGGATCTATCGAACTCATCGCGGGCATCCTTATCATCATCGGTCTCTTCACTCATATTGCTGCCTTCATTGCCTCCGGCGAGATGGCGGTCGCCTACTTCACCGTCCATCAGCCGGGTGGCGCACTGCCTATTCAAAACCACGGGGAACTTGCCGTCGCGCTCTGCTTCATCTTCCTCTCTTTCGCCGCCGTGGGCGCCGGACCCTGGAGTGTGGACGGGCTCCGCAGGCCCCACTGAATCCACCTCTTCCGCTCCCCGCATCCCGCGCGTGATCGACGACAGCGCACGATCAAATTAAGGTGATTATAGTAGTCTGTGGGGCTGGACACGCCAGCTTCGATTCCGCGGGTTATGATCTGCTTCTTTACTTTCATTTACACATCGAGCACTAATCCTGCATCTACCCAATTAGGAGGGCTGATTTGGCCGTACATCTCATAAATCCGAGCGATCTTTCCTTTGGCACTGGAGTTATTACCCCCCGCTGGCTCTTCGTCCTGGCGGGTGCAACCCCGGCAGAATTTGGCGATCCCATCCTGGTGGACGAAACTCTCGAACAGCTGGATCCCGCCACCATCCAGCCCGGTGACATCGTTGGCATCGGCATCCATACCGGCAACACCTTGCGGGGATACGCAATCGGCAAACTTGCCCGCGAAAGAGGCGCCTGGGTGGTCTTCGGGGGCATTCACGCCACCCTCTTTCCCTCCGAGGTCCGCGAACTCGGCGCCGCCCATGCCGTGGTGCAGGGCGATGGCGATGTGATCTGGGCAAAAGTCCTTCAGGATTGCAGAAATGGCGCACCCCTGCCGGTCTACGCCGCCGGACGCATCGACGCCGCTGACTTCAAACGTGCCCGTTGGGACCTCATGCCTAAAGGAAAGTACATGTGGGCGTCTGTGCAGACCATCCGCGGATGTCCCAAGCACTGCTCCTTCTGCTCCGTCTGGCGCACCGACGGACAAAAACCGCGCGTACGCCATGCCGATCAGGTCATCGCCGAGATCATTGACCTCCGCCGTCTGGGCTTCCGTTTCATGGTCCTGGCCGACGACAATTTCTATCCCGTCTCCCTCAAAGACCTCCAACTGGCCGAGCGCCAGGGCAATCAGGCGCGCCTCCAGGAACTCAAGGCGACCCGTGCCGAACGCTTTGAATTGATGGAAAAGATGTCCGCGCTGCCCAAAGACATGGTCTTTTTCACCCAGATCACCATGGAAGCGGCGGAAGACACAGATTTTCTCGATGCCATGTCCCGCGCCTATATTCGCGGCGCGCTGGTGGGAATCGAAGCGGTCACGCCACAGGGACTCAAAGACGTGTACAAAGACTTCAATCTCGCTGGGGAAGAGCTGGTGAACCGGCTCAAGACCTTCCGCGAGCACAACGTCCACGTTCTGGGATCTTTCATTTTTGGGCTTCCCAGCGACCGTCCGGAGACCTTCGACGCTACGCTCGATGTGGCCAGCCGCGCAGATATCTCCTTCGCGCAGTTTGTGTTGTTGCAGCCCTTGCCCGGCACCATCGATTTCGGCAAGTGGGAGAAGTCGCTGGAGGCCAATCCGACCCGCATTGGAGGGGTTCCGCTTACCCGTTACTGGTTGATTCCACACGCATTACGGCCTAAGATTTACAACCCGCATCCGGTGATGTCGGCGACGGAAATAGGCCAGCGGACACAGAAGGTGTGGGATGCGTTCTATAGCCTGAAGTACATATGGCCGCGCGCGCATTGCGTGAAGTCGCTCAAGGGGAGGCTGGCGTTCGTGCTGATCTCCAAGCTATACCGCCAGATGTACGCCAATACGGGGATTGCGACGGATAGCGCGCGGGTCAACAAATCAGCGCGCTGGGCGCGCTGGCTGGCCGCCCCTACGAGGCTGTTGTTCGCGGCACGTCCCATGCCGGAGCTGCAAATGCCTATAACTGAAAGCTAAAACCTCGGTTCGAACTGGTTATTGCACGACAGGTAAAGCTCTAATCGAGTAGGTATTAACTTGCAGGTTAGTTTCTGGGCAAAAAGACGCATAAAAACACGCAAAAACAACGCTAATTTCGCTCGATTTAGATCGGAATTGATGCGGGTTTTGAGGTTTTTGAAAACAGGCAATTTCCCGGACGAGAGAGATTTGCGTGCGCCGGTTTGTGCTCGTCCCGATTTGGGAATTACACTGGTCAGTCAGAAAATCTGGAGGCACTTTGACGCTCTCATTCCCCCGCAGTCTTAACTTTGGTCTTGTCCTGTTCGCCGCCTTCTCCGTCGCACTCACCGCTTCCGCCCAATCGCAAAGCTATGCTGGCCCGGAGCCGGTGCCGTATCCGCCGCCGATCGTCGCCCCGGCGGAGACGCCCTATCCCGGAACCATCCAATTACTGGTCGATTTGACCGACAATGCCCGCCGAATCGCGAGTGTGCATGAGACGGTGCCGGTCGCGAGGGGAGAGCTGACGCTGCTCTATCCCCAGTGGATTCCGGGCAACCACTCGCCGACCGGACCGATCTCGAAGATCGGCGGACTTACGGTCACGGCGGCAGGCAAGCGCATTCAGTGGGTGCGTGATCCGGTGAATGTTTATGCATTTCATATTCCGGTTCCCGCGGGCGTGAACCAGGTCGATGTGGATTTCCAGTTCCTCTCGCCGCTGCGCGCGCGCGAGGGACGCATCTCCATCTCCGATGAGATTGCCGATCTGGCGTGGAACACGGTGGTGCTCTATCCGGCGGGCCACTTCTCGCGCGATATTCATTTTGCGC
>JBDTLH010000090.1:0-11320 GCA_039934875.1 Acidobacteriaceae bacterium
AGAACGCGCAGGCCGAGGGCGCGGGAGCCGGATTCTTTGAGGGTCTCGACCTGGCCGAGACGGACGACGGTAGAGAACTCATCGCCCTCGCGGACGATGGATTCGGCGGCAGTGGCTCCGGCGCGCATGGCGCGGGCGACGACATCGGTGGCGATGGAGGGGAGGTCAAGTTCAGCGATAACGGAGGAGGAGGTCATAGGGGTCACGAGTCACGGGCTAAAGCTACCCGAGGCTAAAGAATTCAAGCGATTCTGGTTGTAGTTGACGGGAAAGCTCCGGTTTCAAGCGTCTTCATATCAAGGATTTGAGAGGCATGCTGAATGTCTATACCGACAACTTGGCCCTCTGTATCAAAATCAACCACTAAACCTTCGGTAAGCTCGCGCGAGTCAGCACCGGGCCGTGCGTTCAAGTCTATGTAGAGGGAATCTGTATCCTGGTAATAGTGGAGCTTCATTTTGGTTCCTCGATCCGATATCGTTCACGACGGAGTCACGGATGGTCGAAAAGCGGTCGCGAATTTGCGGATGAACGCGGACCAAGGGGCAAACGCGAGATCCTTCGCTGCGCTCAGGATGACAAGTCGTCAGGTTTTCTCATTGGCTCCGTGCTGAATGCCCCTACTCGATCGGGTGCTTGGAAAGTTGGGGCTTGCGGCCGTCTTTGGCCTGGATGAAGAAGAGACCGGCGATGCAGTATTCGGCGTCTTCTTTGTTAATATGCATGGCACGGGCGGAGGTGGCTCCGGCGCGGGTCGAGCCCATCAGCTTTACCGGGCCGTGACAATCTTTGCAGCGGGTAAGCGGAGTGCCAACCTTCTTGGCATCGAGGGCGGACAGGAGCTGCCATCCCCACATACGGCCTTCGGGGCCGTTTCTCCACTGCTTTACTTCACATTCCTGGATTTGCTCCGTCATTGCGACACTCCTGTTTTTAGGTCTTGCGTAAGTTACTGTCCGGTGCCGCCGACCGTCATGCGGTCGAGTTTAATGGTCGGCATGCCGACGCCGACGGGGACGCTTTGTCCGTCTTTGCCGCAGGTGCCGACGCCTTCGTCGAGCTTGAGATCGTGTCCGACCATGGAGACGTATTTGAGGGCTTCAGGGCCGTTACCGATGAGGGTGGCGTTTTTGACCGGGGCGGTTATCTTTCCACCTTCAATCATATAGGCTTCGCTGGCGGAAAACACGAACTTTCCGTTGGTGATGTCCACCTGGCCCCCGCCGAAATTAACCGCATAGAGGCCGCGTTTGACGGAGCGGATGATGTCCTCGGGCGAATCCTCTCCGGCCAGCATGTAGGTATTGGTCATGCGGGGAATGGGAATGTGCTCATAGGATTCGCGGCGTCCGTTACCGGTGTTGGCGATGCCCATGAGTCGAGAGCTGAGCTTATCGCTCATGTATCCCTTGAGGATGCCGTTCTCGATGAGCACGGTGCGCTGAGTGGGGTTGCCCTCATCATCCACATTGAGGGAGCCACGGCGATTGGGCATAGTGCCCTCGTCGACGACGGTGACTTTGGAACTCGCGACGGCGCGGCCCATCATGCCGGCGAAAGCAGAGGTCTTTTTGCGGTTGAAGTCGGCTTCGAGGCCGTGTCCGACGGCTTCGTGGAGGAGGATGCCGGGCCAGCCGCGGCCGAGGACGACCTCCATTTCCCCGGCGGGAGCGTCGCGGGCGTCGAGTTGGATGAGCGCCTGGCGGACGGCTTCGTGGGCGAAGTATTCGGGCGTTTTATCGTCAAGGAAAAAGTCGATGCCAACGCGTCCACCGCCACCGTGGGTGCCGTGGGACGATTTCTCTCCTTCTTTGGCGATGACGAAGACGTTAAAGCGGCAGAGGGGCTGCGAGTCGGAGGCGATGACGCCGTCACTGCCGACCACCAGAATGCGGCGAAGCTGATCGGCGAAGCTGGCGCGCACCTGCACAATGCGCGGGTCCTGCGCGCGAGCGGCGCGGTCGGCGCGCATGACGAGCTCGAGCTTTTGCAGGAAGTCCGAATCGACCGAGGGCGCGCCCAAGGGGTAGAGATTGGGAACGGTGGTCGTCTTGAACCCTTCGACCAGGGTCTTGGCGGGTCCGTTGGCAATCAGCGCGGCAGTGCGAGCAGCTTTGAGGATGCGCTGAGGGGAGAGATCGTCGGTGTAGGCGTATCCGGTACGGTCGCCGGAGAGGACGCGAACGCCGCATCCCGCGGTAATACCCTGCGCGGCGGACTTGACCAGTGACTCGTCCACGCTGAGCGAGGTAGAGGTGTGATATTCGAAGTAGAGGTCGGCGTAGTCGCCGCCAGCGGAGAGCGCCTCGGAGAGATAACGTTCAAGCGCCTGGTTGGTGATGCCGAATTTGTGAAAGAAGAATTCGCGATGATCGTCGGCGCGGTAAACGGTGTGGGCGACCGAGGAAGAATTAGAAGTTTGCATGAATGCCTCAGGTATTAGATGTTCGGAGCAGCGGGTTGGACTGAGGAAGCATTTGTGTGATTTGCGACTTCGTCCTTGTCATGCTGAGCGATCCCAGTCCTTCTATTCGGCGAGATGCAGGCTGATGTCCTGCCGCTCATTTCCTGCGATATGAACTGCGAGCGGCTTGCCAGGCTTCATTTTACTGTGTTTGCCGAAGGGAGGGGCCTTGGGATCGGCGTAGATCAGGTAATCGGCGGGACCTATGGGCACGCGTTGGGCAAATTCGCCCTGGGAATCAGAGATACGTTCGTATTTTGGCTTCTTCGCATCGGAGCGGCGGATGAGCACGCGCACACCCTGCGCCGGCGCATCACGGGGGCCGAATACGGTGCCGTAGATGAGCGCGTAGTCGGTCTTTGCCTTGGCTTTGGGCTTGGCCGAGCTCTGGCCGGCAGCGAAGAGGCGTAACGGAGCGACAAGGCAGAAAAGGCAGAGAAAAATGAGTAGCGCGAGACTACTCGTCTTCGTCATCTGCATCGCCTTCATGATGATCGTCGTCGTCCTCGCCTTCCTCGCCGCCATCGATTTTGGTAAGCTCCAGGGGGCCGATGGAGACAACTTCAAATTCAGCTCCACATTCGGGACAATCGACCACATCGCCTTCGTCGAGGTCTCCCTCATCGAGGTCGAGGTCGCTTTCGCAGTCGGGGCACAGCACCATGAATTTCCTCCATTTCAGATAAATCTTATTCGAGAAGCAGGGCTGGAGGCTGCAAAGTAGCAGAACTCCTCCGGTAGTTTTAGAATCATCTTCCCTGTCGCGTCAAGTGATAGGCGCACAGCTACAACCAATTCCCATGAGGTGAAACCTTGAAGCAGATACGGACGCGAGCGGTAGGAGCTCTTGTGATGTTCATGTTGATGTTAGCAGCGATGCCCATGATTGCGCAGAGCGGGGGTACGAAAAGCGGGGGTACGAAGAGCGGGCCGTCGCCGGACGCTACGGCGAAAAAGATGATGCAGGCCATCCGTCAGGGAATATCGGCGGCGCGGATTAAACAGACAGATGAGAAGCTGATTAGTTTTGGCAACCGCAGCACATTGGGATCCATGGATAAGGCGTTATATAAGCAGGGGAAGGGGGTAAAGGCGGCGCGGGAGTGGATCAAGCAGGAGTTTGAGCGGTACTCCGCGGCCTGCGGAAACTGCATGAAGGTGGATTTCGCCGGCTATACGCAGCAACCGGGGCCGCGAGTGGCGCAGCCGACTGAGATCAGCGATGTGTATGCGGTACTCGAAGGCACCGATCCGGTGGAGGCGAAGCATATCTACCTGGTGACCGGGCATTATGATTCGCGCAACAGCAGCAATGAAAATATCACTGACCCAGCGCCGGGTGCGAATGACGACGCCAGCGGCACTTCGGTAAGCATTGAGTGTGCGCGAGTGCTGAGTCAGCACAAATTTCCCGCAACCATCATTTTCTTGACCGTGGCGGGCGAAGAGCAAGGGCTTTACGGGAGCGATTATTTCGCCAAGTGGGCGAAGCAGCAGGGCTGGCAGATCGAGGGCGTGCTGAACAACGATATTGTAGGCGGCAACACCACTCCGGGGGATACGTTGCAGAGAAAAGACGTGGTGCGGGTGTTTTCCGAGGGCATTCCGATCACCGCGGTGAATGATCCGAAGCAGGTGGGGTTGATTCGGGCGATCGGGGCGGAGAGCGATTCTCCGTCGCGCGAACTGGCGCGGGAGATGATGGAGGTGGGCCGGACGTGGATGCCGGGCGAGTTCCATCCGGTGATGGTCTTCCGCCAGGACCGTTATCTGCGCGGCGGCGATCACACTTCCTTCAACAAGCAGGGCTTTGCAGCGGTGCGAATTACAGAGTGGCGCGAGGATTTCAATCATCAGCACCAAAACGTCCGTACGGAAAACGGAGTGCAATTTGGGGACTTGGAGAAGTATGTTGATTTCGACTATGTGGCGAACGTGGCGCGCATCAATGCATTGACGCTGGCAACGATGGCACAGGCACCGGCGCCACCCAAAGACGTGCGCATGGTTACGCGGCATTTGCAGAATGATTCGACGCTGGAGTGGGCAGCTTCGGATGATGCGAACGCGAGTTTCGAGCTGGTGTGGCGGGAGACGACCGCTCCGGACTGGGAGCACGCAAAGTATCTAGGCAAAGTAACCACAGTGACGGTGCCGGAATCTAAGGATAACGTGATCTTCGGAGTGAGGGCGGTTTCTGCAAACGGATTCAAGAGTTATGCGAGCACTCCAGTACCGGAAAGATAAGCAGGCCTCAAGAAAGTTAAGATAGATTCATGGCGAGAATGCGCAACCAGGGGATGACCCTGTCGTTCCCCCCGTTTACTCCGGCGGTGAAGTGGCTGCTGGGTATCAACACGGGCGTGTACCTGTTGACGGTGGTCCTGAGCGCGGCGCATTTAACGGCCCCGCTCGAAGGGCTGCTGCAGTTCGGCGCCCTGACCCCGGACCGGGTGATACACGGCTGGGTCTGGCAATTGGGGACCTATGCGTTCATTCATTTTGAGTTCTGGCATTGGTTCGGCAACATGCTGGCAATCTGGATGTTCGGCTCGCAATTGGAGCAGATGTGGCGGGCGCGGCGCTTTCTGGAGCTTTTCTTTTTCTCGGCAATCGGAGCGGCGATAGTTACTGTGGCCCTCTCTTATGCGAAGGTACTAGGCGATCCACACACTATCACCTATGGCGCGTCGGGGGGAGCGTTTGGGGTATTGATGGCGTTCGGAATACTCTTTGCCGACCAGGAGATCATGCTGTTTCCCTTGCCGGTACAGATCAAGGCGAAGTACTTCATCGGCATTCTGGTGGTGGTTCTGGTGATCTTCGCGATCCAGGAGCGGGGGAGCGGGATTGCTTATCTGGCGCACCTGGGCGGCCTGCTCTTCGGATGGATTTACGTGAAGTATGTGCCGCGATTCGGGCTGCTGGCGGGAGCGTCAGAGGGCGCGTATGGGATGCGCAATTCGTATTTTCGATGGAAGCGGCGGCGCGCGGCGAAGAAGTTTCAGGTGTATATGAAGAAGCAGGGCCGCGATGTGCCGTATTTCGATGAGTACGGAAACTATCGCGGTCCGCAGGTGAAGGGGAAAGAGGACGAGCGGAAGGGACCGTGGGTGAATTAGAGATTGTCGAATTGTGGGAGTGTCGAATTGTTCGAATTGAAATTCGACAATTTGACAATTCGCAAATTCTACAATTTACTCCAATTCATAAAAGCTGCCGGGAGTAATGGCGCAGCGACCGGGGCGCTCGGGATCGTAGAAGACAGGGACGGTGTCTTCCGATTTGAGTTGGTTGCTGGCGTCTCGGGCGGTGCGGGACTGGCGCTTGCCGTTCGCATCCTGATATTCGAAGGTGACCATTGCGCCCTTGGGGCTGGCCGCGGTTTCTATGATTCGTCCGGTGGTCAAGCTGCCGGTGAGCAGCAGTTCCCGTTCATTTTTGAGCAGAGTGTAAACCATAAAGAGCGCGAAAAGGACAAAGGCGGGGGCGGCCAGCATCGCCCAATGGAAGATGCCGCCGGCGAAGGCCTTGCCCATCGCCCAGAACTGCACCAGCGCAAGCAATGCGAGGACGGCGCAAAGGGTGTAAACGCGGGTGCGTCCGGTCTGGGTAAGACGGATGCGGCGGGGTTCGAATTGTGCGGCGCGGAAGACGGTGGCCATGGCTAGCGCGTGCGCCGGCGCTCAGGGACCTGGCCGGTGCCGGGGCGGGAGACGCCGCGGGTGGGGTGGCGGTCGCGATAGACGCGAAATGCCTTGATGCCGCGCTCCCCATCTTCGTCGGCGCCGACCACGTGCAAGCGCATGAGGTTGGTGGTGCCGCTGAAGTGGGTGCGGGTGCCGGCGACCACGCCGAGCACATCCCCCTCGAAGACGATGTTGCTCCGCAGCAACTCTTTTTCCGCGTGCTGCACCATCTCTTCGGTGTGCCAATGGCCGTCGCTGAGGATGGGATGCACGCCCCAAAGCAGATTCATTCGGTTGCAGATGACCGGTCCGGGACCGAAGGCATAAACCAGCGCGGAGGGGCGATATTTGGAGATTAGGCGGGCGGAGTTTCCGGTTTCAGTGAACACGGCGATGGCCCGCATGTCAAGGTCCTGCGCGGCGTGGGCAATCGATTCGCAGATCGTCTCAGAGATGGAGAGCTTGGTGTGATCGCGGCGGCGCAGCAGGAACGATCCCGGCGTTTGCCGCATCTCTTCTTCGGTTTCGACCACGATCTTGGCCATCATGGTCACGGCTTCGCGGGGATATTTACCGCTGGCTGTCTCGCCGGAGAGCATGACGGCGTCTGTGCCATCGAAGATCGCGTTGGCGACGTCGCTGGCTTCGGCGCGGGTAGGGCGCGGGTTCTCGATCATGGATTCCAGCATCTGGGTGGCGGTGATGCAGGGCTTGCGCCAGTCGGCGGCGCGGCGGATGATGTGCTTTTGCAGAATGGGGACGCGCTCGGGCGGCACTTCGACGCCAAGATCGCCACGGGCGACCATCACGCCGTCGGCGGCTTCGAGAATCTCTTCCAGATGGTCGATGGCCTGGGGCTTTTCCAGCTTGGCTATAAGCCACGCGTCGGAACCCATGCCGGTGATTTTGCTGCGGATCACGCGCACATCGTTGGCGGTGCGAATAAAGGAGGCGGCGATCATGTCCACACCATGGGAGAGGGCGAACTGAAGATCGTTTTCGTCTTTTTCGGTAAGCGAGGGTACGCTCAGCAGAATGTCGGGCAGATTGATCCCCTTGTGCTCGCCCAGCATGCCTCCATTGATAACGTCGCACTCGACGTCGTCGCCCTTGATGGCGCGCACTCGCAGCTCGATCAGGCCGTCAGAGAGCAGGATGCGGGCGCCGACGGTGAGTTCGACGGCGAGGGTTTGAAAAGTAGTAGAGATGAGGGTAGCGGTGCCGGGGACATCGCGCGGGGTGATGGTGACCTTGGACCCGGTTTTGATGGCGACAGCGGTGCGGTATTTGAGGCGTCCGGTACGGATTTTGGGGCCCTGTAGGTCGCCCATGATGCAGATGGTGTGGCGCTCTTCGGCGGCGACGGCGCGGATGCGCTGGATAAGCTTGGCCTTGTCCTCCTGAGTCCCGTGGGAGAAATTCAGGCGGGCCACATTCATCCCCGCGCGCATCAGATCGCGCAAAATGGCTTCACTGTTGCTGGCCGGCCCGATGGTGCAGACAATCTTGGCGCGACGCTGGGCGGCGGCGGTTACGGAGAGCGGAATATCTATGGCTGTGGGGCTGGAGGTCAAGGTCGAGGTAGAGCTCAAATCGGGTCTCCCTATATGGGTTGAGAACGACACGTAAACAGAAGTTCTAAGATTATTGTACGCGTTCACGCATTTGAACGAAGTCGTTTAATAAAACGATTTAGTAGGCAGCTGTTTCCCTTTGGGACCGTAAATGGTGGCGTTGAACTCCGCCCCCAACAGCACCACCAGGGATATGATGTAGAGCCAGACCAACAGGGCGATGGCCGCGCCCAGGGACCCATAAATGACGGCGTAATTGGCATAGTGGGTCACATACCAGCCGAAGACCAGCGTTACCGGGAACCAGAGCGCAGTGGCGAGGCCTGCTCCGGGGAGCACACGTTGGAAGGGCCGGGTATGGGGGATGGCGAAGTGGTAAACCAGAGCCAGCACCAATACGGAGGTGGTGAGGGCAATTATCCATTCCGTCGCGGTCCAAACGATGCTAATGGCAGGTCGCAGCTCGTAGGCGATCCGAGCGCTGATCCAGTCTTCGATCTGGGTTCCAAACGCGACCAGGCTGGTGGCGAAGAACATGGGAACCAGCGCCGAGGGGACTAGCAGGATAGCGATGATGCGCTCCTTTACGATGTTCCAGGGATTGCCCTCGATTCCGTAGGCACAACGAAACCCCTCCATCCAGGAGATAATGACGCCGGTGGCGGCGAATATCCCGACTGCCCCGGAGGACAAGATGATGTGCATAGGACGGTTACTGCGCGCGTCGAAGTAGCGCTGTGCAAGCTGGGCGGAGCCGGGGGGGAGGATGACTCCGAGCGCGTAAGATATCTCCTGGGTATAGCGGGTAAGCTGGCGCTCTTTGGCCAACAAGCCGGCAAAAGCGAGCAGGCCGGGGAAGACTGTCATCATGGAGCTGTAAGCGGCGCCTTTGGCAATAGAAAGCGCGTCATGGGCGAACGCTCCCCAGAGGGCAAGGCGGAAGTGGCGGAAGCCGCGCAGGAAAAAGCTCACGGGGGTAAGGTTACATGATGAGGCGTTTCGAGACTGTGATTCGCCGATTTGCGATTCGCTGATTTCCGAACGTCGATTTTGAATGCTGATACCGCCCAGATTTCCTCAGCCAACCTTGTATTCCCGTCGCCTCATCGTTAACCTTGGTTGCGTATTATGATTTGCGTGGTGTTGGAAGCACGAAGATCGCAAATCGTTCCATCGCAAATCGCAAATCCTTATGTTTCGCAACATCGTGATCGAGCGGGAATATGGGAGCGGAGCCGGAGTGATCGCGCGCAAGCTCTCCGAGCGGCTGGGATGGAAGCTGTGGGATAAGGCGTTCACCGAGGAGCTGGCCAAAGCCGCCCACGTTACCGCCCCCGACATTGAAGAGTGCAGCGAGAAGCGGGACAAGCCTCTATACCGGCTGGCGAAGGTGTTCTTTCGCGGGAGCTTCGAGACGAGCGTTCATTTGGGCAGGTCCGGGCCGCTCGATTCCGACATGGTGATGGAGTATGCGCGCGAGATTTCGGCGCGGATTGCGGAAGGCGGCGATGCCATTATCGTGGGACGGGGCGCGGCCTATACACTGCGCAAGAGAAGGGACACGTTCCGCGTCTTTCTCTTTGCGCCCCGGGCGGAGAAGCTGCGCCGATTGCTGGCCGATGGGCAATCTCATGATGCGGCTGAGCACGCTCTTGATACCGTGGACGAGGAGCGCATCGAATTCGTCCGCCATTACTTTAACAAAGAGTGGCCGTACCGACCGCTCTATCACCTGATGATCAATACTTCGGCGGGAGACGAACTGGTGATGGATACGATGCTTGACTCCATGCACCGGATTGAAGAGGCGAAGGCGAGTGAGAACGACGTGGCTACCCCGAAGTAGGTGTTTCAATGCGGTCTTGCGATGACGCTGAGTTCATATGTGTGACCGGAGTTGAGGTCTTCGATGTTGTCGAGGACTGTTCGGCGAAGCGCTGCGATTCAGATTCGTCCAGTGCTCCACCCGCGATCACGATTTGCTCCGCCATTTCGCTCATAGACTACGCTTGCAAGTATGAGACCGTAGAAACAGGGTGCCTGTTCAGAAATTTCAGCGGGATTGGCAGTGCTGCCGCCACATCCAATCCCAATCCCAGGATGTAGACGCCTATGCAGCCTAATGGCATACCATTCGGATCGCGTTTGCCATTGCAGGTTTCGCTGAAGCATAAGTGTCGTTCCAGGTACCGCGATCTTCATTCTGCCTGGGTGCCCAACGGGGATTGCTGAAGATTGAAGTTAGAAGATATCCGCTAACTGCCGTATTTTCCCGTTCGCTGCCCGAAACCACCGTTCCCGGCATTTGCGCGGATTGGTCCGGATTATCTGTTTAGATTAAAAGTGCTTTAGTTTCTGGTTCTTGCAACGCGAAACGCATCCGGTTCCATCACACAGAACAGTACCAATGAAGTTAGAGCGACAACCAAGGAGAAGCAATGCAGCATAAACCAATCAAGTACGCAGAGAAGGCGCTGACCGTAGCTGCGCGCGGCGCATGGAACATTTTTGAGCGCCTGAACAGCATCAAGCCGAACGCCTCCTTCACGCCTAAATGGTCGGAGAAGCCGCTGCTCAAGAGTTGGGAAAAAGAGAAGCCGCCGCTGGGCTGGCCGCGGACCACGGATTCGTTGTGCCCCAAGTGCGTACCGGCGATACGGCAGCAGATTCTGGATGGCAAGCTGCCGCAGGAGATCCTGCTGAATGAGAAGGCGGGCGAAATCAAGGCACAGATTATCGAGCGCGACGGCAAGATTCTGATGGTCAAAGATTGTCCTATTCATGGCCATTTTGAAGACCTGATGTCGGTGGATCCTGATTTTTCGCAGCACCTCGAAGAAGTCTTTCCGGGACGCGACATCAAGGCACATGCTGACGAAAAGCTGCACAATCACGGCAGCTCTACCATCACTCACGGACGTGGCTCGGTGCTTACCGTTGACCTTACCAACCGCTGCAACATGATGTGCGATCCGTGTTTTATGGATGCCAATCAAGTCGGCTTCGTCCACGAATTGACGTGGGACGAGATCAAGACCATGCTCGACAACGCGATCTCGATCAAGCCGCGGCGCCAGATGTCCGTACAGTTTTCCGGCGGCGAGCCGACGTTGTCGCCCTACTTTCTTGACGCGGTGCGCTACAGCCGCAAGGTGGGCTATAACTCCGTGCAGGCGGCGACCAACGGCATTGAATTCGCGAAGTCGAAAGAATTCTGCCGCCAGGCGGCGGAGGCGGGGTTGCGCTTTGCCTATCTGCAATTTGACGGTATCGGCAATGAAGCCAATGCGCACCGCAAAGTCGGCAACTTGTTTGACGTAAAGTTGCAGGCGATCAACAACCTGCACGAAGCCGGGGTGGACATTGTGCCAGTGACCACCATCGTCAACGGCATCAACAACGAGCAGGTGGGACGCATTATCCAGTTCGCGCTGGACAATCCGAAGACCATCAGCTTCCTATCGTTCCAGCCGGTTTCATTCACCGGACGCGATGAAGAGATCACCGATGACCGCCGCACTGCGCA
Organism: Acidobacteriaceae bacterium; assembly: GCA_039934875.1. Lineage (GTDB taxonomy): Bacteria > Acidobacteriota > Terriglobia > Terriglobales > Acidobacteriaceae > JBDTLH01. Next base: position 11,254 of record JBDTLH010000090.1, read on the forward strand.
GCGCTACACTCTGTCGCATCTGGCGCATGAGGTGAAGGAGCAAACCGGAATCGGCGAGCCGACGCGC
>JBDTLH010000091.1:0-4171 GCA_039934875.1 Acidobacteriaceae bacterium
TATCAACGCCTGTACAATCTTCAGTTCGTGGATAATGCAGAGCAGGAGAAGGTGGCGGGATAATGGCGGCGGGGAGCATTTCTATGGTGCGTTCGATGACCGGGTTTGCGCAGGTGGCGTGCGCGGCCCGCGAGGGAGAGGAGGTGCGTGGGTTCGCCATCACGTTGAAGAGCGTGAACCACCGTTTTCTCGATTTGCATCTGCGACTGCCTTCGGATGCTGACGGGCTGGAGATGAAGGTTAGGCGCGCGCTCAAGGAAAAGCTGGCGCGCGGGCATGTGGAGTTTACGCTTTCGCTGGAGGGGGATGCAGAGCAGAGCACGCGGATCAATCGGGACATAGTAGGAAATTATGTACAGGCATTTCGTCAGGCCGCCGATCTATTTGGAGTGGGCGGCGAAGTTGATCTGAACACCGCGCTGCGCATTCCAGGGGCACTCTCAGCCGGAGCGGCGGGGATGAACGATAAGCTGCAGGACGAGGCGATTGCGCAGCTTGACGCCGCGATAGCGAAGTTGAATGTGATGCGCGAGCAAGAGGGTGCGGCGATTGCCGCCGAATTGCGCGACCGCATTGGGCGGCTGGAGCGGGCAATGAACGAGGTTTCCGAGTTGCGCGAGCAGGTGACCCGTACAACCCACGAGCGGATGCGGGCGAGGCTCACGGAACTGCTCTCGGGCGCAAACTTTAGTGAGGAACGGATATTGCAGGAGGCTGCCATGATCGCCGAGCGCAGCGATGTGCAGGAGGAGCTGGCGCGGCTGAAATCCCATATTGAACACTTCTTGTCGTTGCTGGACGGAGGCGGCGAGGTGGGCAAGAAATTGGATTTCCTGCTCCAGGAGTTCAGCCGCGAGGCAAACACCCTGCTTTCCAAAACGTCGGGGATTGGCGGCGACGGCATGCGCATCACGGCGATGGGGCTGGTGATGAAATCCGAGATCGAGAAGCTTCGCGAACAGGTGCAGAACCTCGAATAATGGCGGGCATACTGTTCATCATCTCCGCGCCCTCCGGCTCCGGCAAATCAACCCTGGTGGCAAAGCTGCGCGATCTGGTCCCCAACCTCGAATTTTCTATCTCTTATACCACGCGTCCGCCGCGAGGCAGTGAGCGCAACGGCTTCGAATATAACTTCGTCATCCGGGAAGAGTTTGAGGAGATGATCGAGCGGGACGCGTTCCTCGAACATGCCGAAGTCTTTGGAAATTATTACGGGACCGCCTGCCATTTCCTGGAGGACGCCGAGCGCGACGGCAAGGACTTGCTGCTCGACATTGACGTACAAGGAGCGGAGCAGTTGCGCCACCGCGCGACCGGGGCGGTGAGCATCTTTGTCTTGCCACCGGGCAAGGAGACGCTTGAGCAGCGGCTGCGCAAGAGAAGTCAGGCGGAGCACGTAATGGATGAGCGAATTATACTTAGGAGGCTCGAAAAAGCGCGGGAAGAGCTTTGCAGATATCCGGATTACGATTATATTCTGGTCAATGACAAGCTGGATGAGGCAGTGGATGAACTGGAGGCGATTGTATGGTCAGAGCGGCTGGACCGCGGTTCGCCAGACAGCCGGGAGATTACGCAGATCGATGCGTGGCGCTATCATCAGCTTGCCGAGCGCTGCCGCCGGGGCAAGAATGGGCGGATGGATCCGGTGCTGAAATCTTTTGCCATCGATTAGGGGGTAATCAATGCAGTTCGACAGCAAGTATCGGGAGATATTGGTAGCGGCGCGGCGCGCCCGGCAATTACAGTGCGGCGCGCCCAAGCTGGTCGAGAGCAGCTCCAACAAGGCGGTAAAGATCGCCCTCGAAGAGCTCAAGGCGAGCAAAGTGGACTACGACCGAAGCGCCGAGATGGAGCTGGCCCGCAGCGTAAGCGACAAGACCCAATAAGACCTACAATAAGCGCATGAAGATCGCGCTGGGAGTTTGCGGCGGAATTGCGGCCTACAAAGCGGCGGAGATCTGCCGCTTGCTGCAGGAGCGTGGGCTCTCCGTGCAGGTGGTAATGACGCAGGCAGCGCAGGAGTTCGTGCGTCCTCTGACGTTTGCGGCGCTGAGCGGGAACAAGGTCATCACTGGTTTGTTTGGAGGCGAAGGCGAGCCGAACCTTGATTCCGCGGTGGAGCATATTGGGGTCGCTCAGGGCATAGACGCGCTGCTGGTCGCGCCTGCCACGGCTGATATGCTGGCCAAGTTTGCGCATGGTTTAGCAAACGATTTTCTCTCCACTTTATATCTCGCCACCACTGCCCCGGTGATTCTTGCTCCGGCGATGAACGTTAACATGTGGCAGCATCCGGCCACGCTCGCAAACCTCGAGGAGCTGCGCGGACGCGGACACTCCATCGTTGCACCGGGGGCCGGCTATCTGGCGTGCGGCATGGTCGGTGCGGGCCGGCTGGCGGAAAATGAACTGATCGTCGAAGCAGTGCTGGCGACGCTTGATGCTCGGATCCAATCGTCATCATTCGAGCGCAAGCATGATCTTGAAGGCGAGACGGTGCTGATCACGGCGGGAGCGACCCGCGAACCAATCGATCCGGTGCGGTTTATTGGCAACCGTTCGAGCGGCAAGATGGGATTTGCAATTGCGGCGTCAGCCAAGCAGCGCGGCGCTCAGGTGGTGCTGATCGCTGGAGTCACAACTGTGCCGCCCCCCAGCGGAGTCGAGTTGGTCCGGGTGGAGCGGACGGAGGAGATGCGGAGTGCGGTGCTCAAGCATTTCCAGAAAGCATCGATTGTCATTAAGGCGGCGGCGGTCGCCGACTATCGTCCGAAGGCGATCGCGGAGCAGAAGATGAAGCGGCAGGGAACCGGGAGCGTCACGCTTGAACTTGAGCCGACGGCGGACATTCTGGGCGAGATCAGCCGCTTGCGCACGCGGCAAATCATCGTCGGGTTCGCGGCCGAGACCGAGCATGTGCTGGAGAATGCGCGCCAGAAGCTCACCGCGAAGATGCTGGACGCAATTGTAGTTAACGATGTCTCGCAGCCGGGGATTGGCTTTGAGTCGGATGAGAACGCGGTGACCATTGTGACTCGCGCCGGTGAAGAGCAAGTGCCCAGGATGTCGAAGCGGAAGGTCGCAGAGCGCGTTCTGGATGCGGTGGTCGAGTTGATGAGATCGCGCGCCGGGGTATCCTGAACCCATGGCAGTGAAGATGACGGAACAGATGCGGCAGCAACTCGCGGCACGGGTGCGTTTCTACCGCGAACTTGGCATCGACGACTTCTATCTCCGTCCGGGGGTGGTGGTCGAAGCAGAGCCACCGGCAGTGGATTTCGAGATTATCGCAAGCGACAAGGGTGCGGCGCTGGCTGGAATTCGCGCGGAGATTGGGAACTGTATTCGCTGCCGGTTATCGGAGAGGCGCAAGACGATCGTGTTCGGCGATGGCAATCCGGACGCCGATATCCTGTTCATCGGCGAGGGCCCCGGCGCGGATGAAGATGAGCAAGGGGTTCCCTTCGTCGGCAAGGCGGGACAGTTGCTCAACAACATGATCGCCGCCATGGGTATCCGGCGTGAAGACGTTTATATCGCGAACGTGGTGAAGTGCCGGCCGCCGGGCAATCGCACTCCGGAGCGGGATGAGTGCGATGCCTGCGGCCCATTTCTAATGCGGCAGATCGAGGCGATCAAACCCAAGATCATCGTCGCTATGGGGGCGACCGCCGCGAAATACCTGCTCAATGTGCAGGACTCGATGGCAAACTTGCGGGGCAAAATCTATGATGTGCGCGGAATCCCGCTGGTAGTCACTTATCATCCCGCGTATCTTTTGCGCGATCCGCGTCAGAAAAAAGAGACCTGGATGGACCTGCAGATGGTAATGCGATTTTTGGGCATGCCTCTGCCGGAAAAGAGCCACAATGCTTGACCTCATGCAATACGATTCGATGAGCTTTGATTGCTATGGAACTCTGATTGACTGGGACTCGGGGTTGCTGAAGGCATTCGCGGCGCTGCTGCAGCGCCCCGCGAAGGACCTCGATAAGCGTGATCTATTTTCCCGCTTTGCGAAGGTCGAAGCGGAGAACGAATCAGGCGCTTACGTAAAATATCGCGAGGTGCTGCGCTCTGTCGCGGCGCGGATAGCTTCTGATCTGAACGTGTCGATTTCGCCGGACGCGCTGGACGCGTTCGCTCAATCAATTCGCGATTGGGA
>JBDTLH010000092.1:0-4993 GCA_039934875.1 Acidobacteriaceae bacterium
GCGCACCAGTTCAAAACAGACGCCGTCTCCGCATTGCGAACACACCGGCAGTGATTCACCTTTCAGCATGGTGACCAGATGCTCCGGCCGGTGGCTGTCGTGCGTCACGCGATAAACGCCTGACTCCGGAGTCTTCTCTCCAGGTCTTAGTGTTTCCATGGCCTTCTGTATGCCGTAGGGGAACATGAGGTCTTTGGGACTACGGCACGATTCTATGTCCTCCCATGCTTAATGAGAAGGCAAATCCATGCATCGGGAAGCCTTTGATATGCTTGAAAATTACGGAAGCGCATGGGACCCGGTGGTCCTCCCGGTCTTCAAAACCGGCGCTCGTCTGGTTTGTCCAGTCGTGGGTGTGTTCGACTCGCACACGCTTCCGCCACCCCCCCGGTGTGATTAACCGGATTCGGGATAAATAACAGAATTGTCATCCTGAGCGAAGCGAACGACCTCGTGTTTCGCTGGCGCGGAACAATGCCGGATAAACTCAAACCGCCACATTCTGCTCCAACACCTTCGCCCACCGCCGGAACTCCCGCCCCTTATACGCCCCCTTGTGATACGCATAGCCCGCAATTAACGGCACCGCCAGCGTCGCCTCGCTATACACCATCTGCTCCCACGTGGTATCCACCTTGCCCCAGCTTGACGCCTCTTTGAGCGTGGAAGAAGAGAGCGCCCCATCGCGCACGTCCGCCACCGTAACCTGCACCGCATACTTGTGCATCGGAGCATCATCCCCCAATATCTCCGCCGCCACCACAATGTCCTGCGCGAAGTTCTTAGGCACCCCGCCGCCGATCATGAACAACCCCGTCGTCGGGTTCGCAATCTTCAGCTTAGTGATCTCGTAAAAATCCTTCGCCGAATCGAGTGACACCTTCGGCTTGTCTCCCCGCTTGTGCTGGTGCGCCACCAACCCGAACCCCGCCGAACAATCGCTGAACGCCGGACAGAAGATCGGCACATCCTTCCGGTATGCCTCGAGCACGATTGAATCCACCGTGCAGTTCTGCTTTTCGAGGTACGCCCCCATCTCGCGAATGAACTCGCGCGAGCTATAAGGGCGGGGCTCGAGCGAATCCGCGATCTTCTCCGTCGTCTCGTCGCAAAGGCGCAATTCTTCTTCATCAATCAGCGTGTCATAGATGCGGTCGATCATCGCCTCCCGCAGCACCCCGTCCTCCGCGCCATATTTGAAGCGGTCGCTGGCAATCCAGTGCCGAAAGCCCAGCGCCTCAAAAAAATCCTGGTCCACAATGTTCGCGCCGGTCGAAACAATTGCGTCCACCATCTTGTTGCGGATCATGTCCACGAATATCTTCTTCAACCCTGCCGAAATCAGCGATCCCGCGAGACAAAGAATCACTCCGCACTCCTTGTCCTCCAGCATGCGCACATAAATATCGGCGGCGCGATGCAGGTCGCGCGAGCTATACGCCATATGCCGCATCGCATCCACCATCTGCACCACCTGCGGATACTTCGCCATCTCATAATGCTCGATCGGCTCTTTCAAAAACTCGGATTTTTTGCTGTGCGCCATGGAAATACCTCTGCGTAATAAATTTCGACGACCTCTTCAGTTTACCAATTCACGAGGACCCGGTGGCACAGACATTCCTGTCTGTGGTAGTTGGTAACCCCCCGTGGCACAGACATTCCTGTCTGTGGCTCTATCAACGTTTCTCGACGTTCCTCGGCGGCCCCTTCCCTCTCAACCCCGCAATCCCCAAGCTCGCCAGCACCAGCACCATCGGCCAGCACTCAATCGTATAGCGCGGCTCCGCCGTCGGGACCGTCAGCAAAAACAACGTCCGCAAAACAATATAAGAGGTAAGCAGCCCCAGCCCGCTCCCTCCATGCCCTCTCGCCACGCGATATCCGTAAACCGCCAACAGTAGAAACACGACTCCCAGCGCCATATAAGCCGCCGCAAAGATCGTCTCCGCGGGATGGTCTTCATAGTTCCACCAATAAATATCCAACGGCAACATCCCGGTCCGCGGACGCAGCCACATGTCCGCCACCCTCCGCACCGGCAACTCCACATATTGCCGCCAAGGATGCGCGCGCTTTCGCTCCCGCGCCAGTTGCTCGAATTGCGCATCCATCTCCGGCGTCAATACAAAATCCTTGTTGTACTCGGCAAACAGCGCGAATGTCTGCTCCCGCTGCGCCGCCGAATCAAAGGCCCGCGCCGGCAGCCGCGAAGCATCCACCCCGTCTCCGGGCACGCTCCACCCGATCTCCTCCACTGATATGAACTCCGCCAGCCACGTGCCTACCCAATCCGCAAAACCGCGATCATAAAACTCCCCTGGATCAGTCGCGTTCCCCGGCGCCAGCGGCTGTACTACGCGAAAGGTCCGATAATTCCGCACCGTCCACGGCGCCAGCGCCAGTACCGTGCATCCTCCCAGGATCAATACCGGACGCAACAACCCCCGCGTACAACTAACCATCCGCAAGCCCTGCCCCGGAGGGTCGGCGTCCTCGCCGACCCATCGCGCGCCAGCGCGATCTCTGACGCTCACTCTGTGCTCAGAATCTCCACGACGGCCCCGCCACCACCTCCACCCCAAATACCCAAAGATGCTGATGAGTACCAACCCCCCGTCCGGACGCAACACCACCGCCCACGCGCACGCGATTCCGCACCCTATCCAGTCCGCGGTCTTCCCCCGCTTTACTCCGCGCACCGCAAACAGCAGCGCCCATGAAAGCGCGAACAGCGTCATGGTTTCGCTAAGAGGAGTGGCAACGAAATTCGCGGTATAAGGAAACAGGCAATACACCGCAAACGCGGTCAGCGTCGCCCGTCCGCGCAATCCGGATGCCGGCAGCACTTCCCACGCCGTCGCCGCCAGCACAAACGCGGTCACCAGGTCCGCTCCCGCCTGCACAAACATCACTGCGTGATAATGCTCTACCCCGAACAGCTTGAAACAAAGCGCCAGAAATCCCGGATACCCCGGCAGCCGCACCAGCGTCGGGCGAATCTCTCCCAGCTCGGAAAATCCATATATCCCATGCCGCACCCAGTTGGCCGCAATATCTCCATAAACCAGCGAATCACCCATGAACAGCGGATACCGAAAGATAAAATAAAGCCGCAGCGCCAGCCCAAGCGCAAGTGAAACACCGAACCATCGCCAATGTTTGCGAACAAAGAGGAGCACGGGATAAAGCTATCAGCAGCCAGCTACTGGCTGCTGGTCGCTGGCGGCTGGCCGCTGGCGGCTAGCCGCTAGCCGCTGGACGCTAGCACTGGCTTCTGATTGCACCGGCTGCTAGTTGCCAGCGACCCCCTGCTTGCTACCATAGAACCAGCCCATGCCCGCGAAAAAACCCATCTTTTACGATCCCAACCGCAAGCGCTGGCGCAGGCTGCGCCGCACCCTCGATATCGCTGGCGTCTCCATCACCATCATCATCGCCGTCTTTGCCTGGACCCTGGTGCGCGGCGGCCAACTCCCCGGATTGGTTCTGCCTGAATCCAGGCGCCCTTACCGCCCCATTGTTGGCAAGGAGCATCTCAAGAACCTCCGCCCCAACAAGCACCGCAAGACCCAGAAAGCCGCATCGTCCGTCGTGCTTAATACCGACGAAGGTATTCGCGCGGCCTTTTACGTCAATTGGGACTCCGCAAGCTACTCGTCGCTCAAGGAATACGCCCACCAGATCGATCTGCTCTTCCCCGAATGGCTCCATGTCACTACTCCCGACGGCAAGCTCAAGGGAATCACCCCCGCTAACCAACTCTTCGACGTAATCAATCCCGAGGGCAAGGCGCAGAGCGTCGATGACAAAGTAATGCCGCTGCTCAAGGCGGAGAAGGCCGCCACCGAAGTCTTTCCCCTGGTGAATAACTATGATCCCGCAAGCGGCGTATGGCTCGCCAACATCGGCGATTTCCTCAACAACCCCCAGGCGCGCCTCACCTTCCGCGACCAGTTGGTGGCCTTCCTCGATTCTGGAAAATTCAGCGGCGTTTCCATCGACTTCGAAGAGATCCCCCCCAATGCCCAGCCCGGCTTGAATGCGTTGATCACTGAGCTCGACCAGGCACTCCGTCCCGCCAAGCGCGTATATATCAACGTCCCCGTGGACGATGACGATTTCAATTACAAATTCCTCGCCGCGCATACCGATGGTTTGATCCTCATGGCCTATGACCAGCACGAGTCCGAGAGCGCCCCCGGACCGGTCGCCGCACAGGATTGGTTCGTCGCGAATTTGCGTAAAGCGCTCCACCAGGTCCCCAAAGAAAAGATCATCTGCGCCATCGGCAGCTACGGCTACGACTGGACCACCCGTCCCGCAAAAAAAGGCGCCAAGCCAACCGTATCCAACGTCACCAATGTCTCCGTCCAGGAGGCCTGGCTGACCTCTCATGATTCTGAATCGCCCATCCTCTTCGACCCCGATTCACTCAACCCCCACTATGCCTACGAGGATGAAGACAACCAGCGCCATGACGTCTGGTTCCTCGATGGCGTCACCGCGTTTAACCAGATGGGCGCCGCCCGCGAACTGGGCGTGAACACCTTCGCGCTCTGGCGTCTGGGATCGGAGGACCGCTCCCTTTGGAACATCTGGGACCAGCCCTCCACCACCAATCCCAGTAAACTTGACGACCTCCCCCCCGGACAGGATGTGGATTATGAGGGCAGCGGCGAGATCATCCGCGTCACCGGCACCCCCCACGATGGGGTGCGCTCGATCGTCGAAGATCCCAAATCCCGGCTGATTACCAACGAGAAAATCCCCGCCGCTCCCACCCCTTACCAGGTCACGCAATATGGACTGACGAAAAAGCAAGTTGCCCTCACCTTCGACGACGGCCCCGACCCGCGCTGGACCCCGAAGATGCTCGATATTCTCAAAGAGAAGAACGTCAAGGCGACCTTCTTCCTCATCGGCGACGTGGCGGAGAAGAATGTCGGGCTGATGCAGCGTATCTATCGCGAGGGCCACGAGATCGGCAATC
>JBDTLH010000093.1:0-8620 GCA_039934875.1 Acidobacteriaceae bacterium
CTTCGGGTTGTGCTTCGACAATACCTTGGTGATCGCCGCCGTCAACGTCGTCTTGCCGTGATCGATGTGCCCGATCGTGCCCACGTTTACATGCGGCTTGCTGCGGTCAAACTTTTCCTTCGCCATATATCTATCCTTCCAAGACCTTACAAATATCTCTTGCGAAACTTGAGTAGCTGGTTGCTAAATTGCTATTGCTAATTGCTGCTTATCTGCTTGCCGGCTTGCCCTGCACTTTGGCGATCACTTCCTCCGCCACGTTGCGGGGGGCCTCTTCATACTTGTTGAAATGCATCGTGTAATTCGCCCGTCCTTGCGTGCTCGAACGCATATGCGTTGCATAGCCAAACATCTCGCTCAATGGAACGCTTGCCTTCACTACCTGCGATCCCGCGCGATGCTCCATGCCTTCAATGCGTCCGCGACGGCTGCTCAAATCGCCGATGATCGTACCCATGTATTCCTCCGGGACCACGACTTCAACCGCCATCACCGGCTCCAGCAACACCGGGCTTGCCTTGCGGACAGCCTCTTTGAGCGCCATCGAACCAGCGATCTTGAAGGCCATTTCGTTTGAATCGACGTCGTGGTAACTGCCGTCGTAAAGCGTGACCTTTACATCGACCAGCTCGTAACCCGCCAGCACGCCGCCCTGCAGCGCCTCGCGAATGCCCTGCTCCGCCGGTTTGATATATTCCTTGGGGATGGTGCCGCCGACTACATCGTTCTCGAACTCATAGCCTTTGCCGGGATTCGGCTCGACTCTGATCTTGACGTGCCCGTAGTTGCCCGATCCGCCCGTCTGCCGGATGAACTTGCCCTCTGCATCCGAATGTTTGCGGATCGTCTCGCGATACGCGACCTGCGGCTTACCCACATTCGCCTGCACCCCGAACTCGCGCATCATGCGATCCACTATGATTTCAAGATGGAGCTCGCCCATGCCCGCAATGATCGTCTGCCCCGAATCGATGTCGGTATGCACTTTGAAGGTGGGGTCTTCCTGCGCCAGTTTGTTGAGCGCGACCCCCATCTTCTCCTGATCGGCCTTGGTCTTCGGCTCAACCGCAACATCAATCACCGGCGCCGCGAAGATAATGTTTTCCAGCAGTATCGGCGTCTTTTCATTGCACAGCGTATCGCCGGTGGTGACGTTCTTCAATCCCACCACCGCGCAGATATCGCCCGCATAGATCTCGGTGATCTCTTCCCGTTTGTTGGCGTGCATCTTCAACAGCCGCCCGATGCGCTCATGCCGGTTCTTGGTCGCGTTCAACACCGAATCGCCGGTCTTCAGGTGTCCCGAATAGACGCGCACGAATGTTAACTGCCCGACGTACGGGTCGGTCATGATCTTAAATGCCAAGCCGGAAAAGGGTTCGCTATCATCTGCCTTGCGCTCCAAGGGGAGCTCCGGGTCCTCGGGATCAACGCCCATCGCAGGTGGAATATCCAGCGGGCTGGGCAGATAATCGACCACCGCATCGAGCAGCGTCTGCACGCCCTTGTTCTTGAATGCGGTGCCGCAGATTACCGGAAACAGCTTCATCCCAATCACGCTCTGGCGCAGTGACTTCTTCAACTCCGCCGGAGTGATCTCTTCGCCTTCGAGGAATTTGTGCAGCATCTCGTCGTCATTCTCCGCGACCGACTCGACCAACTGCATGCGGAATGCCTCCGCCTTCTTCTTGAGGTCGGCGGGGACCTCCTCGACGTCGTACTGCGCGCCCATGGTCTCGTCCTTCCAGACGATGGCGCGCATCTCGATAAGATCAACCACGCCCTTGAACGAAGCTTCCTGCCCAATCGGGATCTGGATGGCCACCGGCTTCGCATTCAACCGCTTGCGGATGGTGTCGATCGCGTGCTCAAAATCGGCGCCCATCTTGTCCATCTTGTTAATGAAGCAAATACGCGGAACGCTGTACTTGTCCGCCTGCCGCCACACCGTCTCCGACTGCGGCTCCACCCCGTGAACGGCGTCAAAACACGCCACCGCGCCATCCAGCACCCGCAGCGAACGCTCCACCTCCGCCGTGAAATCCACATGGCCCGGCGTATCGATGATGTTGATACGAATGTCTTTCCAAAAGCATGTAGTCGCCGCGGAGGTGATGGTGATGCCGCGCTCCTGCTCCTGCGCCATCCAATCCATGGTGGCGGTGCCCTCGTGGACCTCACCAATGCGGTGCGTGATTCCCGTATAAAACAGGATGCGCTCCGTGGTGGTGGTCTTGCCGGCATCGATGTGCGCCATGATGCCGATATTTCTACAACGATTTAATGGGACCTGACGCGCCACGTGTAAACTTCTCTCTCTTGGAACTTCGTTTTGATTGTCAAATTGTCGAATTGTTAGATTGTCGAATCAATTTGACAATTCGACAATTCGCAAATTCGACAATTCCCTACCAGCGGTAGTGTGCGAACGCCTTATTCGCTTCCGCCATGCGATGAACATCTTCCTTCTTCTTCATCGCCGAGCCGCGCCCGTTGGCGGCGTCAAGCAGCTCATTCGAGAGCTTCTCGATCATTCCCTTCTCTCCGCGCGAACGGCTATAGCTCACCAGCCAGCGGATCGCCAGCGAGGTGCGCCGGTCGGCATTCACCTCAATCGGCACCTGATAGTTCGCGCCGCCCACCCGGCGGGTCTTCACTTCCAGCACCGGCTTCACATTCTCGATGGCCTTCTTGAACAGCTTCAAGGCGTCATCCCCGCCGCGCTGCTCCACGTTCTTCATCGATTCGTAAAATATTCCCTGCGCCGTGGACTTCTTGCCGCCCCACATCATCGAGTTCACGAACTTGGTGATGAGGGTCGAGTTATAAACCGGATCGGGCGCTACTTCCCGCTTTGCTATGTATCCCTTACGAGGCATATCTCTTCTCTGTTCCTTGCTTATTGCTTATTGCTTATTGCCTATTGCTACTTCTTCACTTCCTTAGGCCGCTTCGCCCCATACTTCGACCGGCTCTGCTTGCGCCCCGCCACGCCCACTGTATCCAGCGTGCCGCGCACTACGTGGTAACGCACTCCCGGCAGGTCCTTCACGCGCCCTCCGCGAATCAATACGATCGAGTGCTCCTGCAGGTTGTGCCCTATTCCTGGGATATACGTCGTCACTTCGATCCCATTCGTCAGCCGTACCCGCGCAACCTTGCGCAACGCGGAGTTCGGCTTCTTTGGGGTCTGGGTGTAAACCCGGGTGCATACGCCGCGTCTCTGCGGCGAGCCTTGCAGCGCCGGACTCGCCGTCTTATAACGCGGCGAAGTACGGCCTTTCCGAACCAATTGATTAAACGTGGGCACTCTTTATACTCCTCAACTCGGTTACGCCAACAAATCTACCCGCTGCATTGCGATGCAAGCGCTATAACACACGCTGTAACCGAGACACGGGGCAGCGCCCGCGCTCATCCGATCTTAGATTTGAGTTCCAGTCAGTGTTGACTTGCGACGGTGATGCGCTGCTCAAAAGTAGAGGGCATTCCGTTTCGCAAGCTTGATCTGCATAGCCTCCTAGGTGGAGGTGGTCGCAAATCTCTCAGCGAAGGAAGTTCCGGCTTGCCATCATCATTAATGAAAGCTCGCGGAACCTGTTCAGTGTAACAACTTGCGCCTCCTGCGGTCAACCCGCTCAACGACGCAAATTCCTACCTCAGGCAGAATAGCACATTGTTACCGCTGCGGCACACGTCCAGACCGGAAAATGACTATCCCGTGGTGTGCCCGCGCCCTCGCGGGCATTGCCGCGCAGCGGCACCTCTTCTTAACCTTTGATTCCCAATCCGCGTTCATCGCGTAATCCGCGGTTAGAGCCCTTTGTTCCGGACGTGCTTACTTAGCCGATGTAAAATTCTCGATATACACCACCAACTTTACCCTTAGAACAGGAGCGCGCACATTGGACCGCAGCATCGCCGCCGACTACCCGCAGGAACTACTGAACGAATTCGATCATTATGTCCATGGTGAAATCGACCGTCGCCAGTTTCTCAATCGCGCCGCGAAGTTCGCCGCAGGCGGCCTGACTGCCATGGCAATCTTTGACAGCCTCCGGCCCAACTATGCTCTCGCCCAGCAAGTGCCCAAAAACGACAAGCGGATCACAGCGGAGTACGCCACTGTTCCATCGCCGCAGGGCAACGGCAGCATACGCGGATATTTCGTCCGTCCAGCGAATGGCTCCGGAAAATTGCCCGGCATACTCGTCGTCCACGAGAACCGAGGCCTGAACCCTTATATCGAAGATGTCGCGCGCCGCCTGGCGGCCGCCAATTTCCTCGCGTTTGCACCCGATGGCCTTACCTCGGTCGGAGGCTACCCGGGCGACGATGAAAAGGGTGTCGCCCTCTTTGCCAAGCTCGATCAGAAAAAGCTCTTTGAAGACTTCGTCGCCTCCGTCGCGTGGCTGAAATCGCGTCCTGAATGCTCGGGCAAAGTCGGCGTCGTCGGCTTCTGCTTCGGCGGAGGCATCGCCAATCAACTTGCTGTGCGCCTCCCTGATTTAGGAGCCGCCGTCTCCTTCTACGGTCGCCAGCCCTCCGCCGAAGATGCCGCCAAGATCAAAGCCCCTCTCCTACTCCACTACGCCTCCCTCGATACTCGCGTTAACGAGGGCGCGCCGGCCTACGAGGCAGCGCTCAAAGCCAACCATGTGAACTACACAGCGTACATCTATCAGGGGGCCAATCACGGCTTCCACAACGACACTACGCCGCGCTACGACGATGCCGCAGCCAAGCTCGCCTGGCAGCGCACCCTCGACTTCTTCAACAAGTACCTCAGAAGCTAATTGGCTTCGGATCAAAGTCTTCAGCTTGCACCGATTGGTTTTGGCGCTAGGGATCGCTCCCCCGTGCCGCTCAATTTCATGTTTCCGAATTTCTACGCCCTCGCGTCTGTGCGATTAATCTTTCTTCCCGACTCGCCGGCCCGCGCTTGCCCTCTCTCCCTCGCACCTTCTACACTGGCAATTCGTCCAACATTCCACATTCCATTCGCATCCGCCGGTCGCCTCCGGCGGGGAGGTTCAATGCCGCAACACCCGGCTCTCGCAGCCCGTCGTTTGTTCTCATGTCTTTTATTTCTTCTCGCCCTGCTAACCCTCATCGCGGGATGCGGCGGCAACAGCAGCAGCAGCAGCCAGGTAAGCACCATCTCCATCGGTTTCACCGACGCAACCGCCGTCTTCAACACGCTCACCACCCAGTCTCTGCAACAAGGACAGACGCTCCAACTCGCCACTCAAATCCAGAACTCTAAAGCCGTAGCGCTCTTCCCCCCCGTGACCTGGAGCAGCAGCAACTCCCAGATCGCGTCCGTCTCCACCAACGGAGCATTGTGCGGCGGCACATGGGATGCCAATTTCGTCAATTGCACCCCCGGCCAGACCGGCGCCGCCACCATCACAGCAGCCGCCGGCGGCAAGGCCGCAACCATTACCATCAGTGTTCACAGCCGCATCAGCAAAGTTGTTCTTACCCCAGCGCCTTCTCCGAACGGCTGCTCCTCGCAAACCCAGACCTTGCAGTTCACCGCCACATCTCTCGACAGCGCCGGTAATCCGGTCACCAGCCCTGGCCCAACCAACTTTTCCACAGCAGACGCCACTATAGCCACTGTGGACGTAAATGGCCTCGTCACCGCGATCAACTCCGGCGCAACCGGAGTATTCGCCTCGGTCGCCGGTATCATCAGCGCTCCCGCTACCTTCGTCACCTGTCCCCCCATGACTATCCTCCTTCATAAGAGCAGCGACCCGATCGGCACCCCTACCACGAACTTCAACGTTGCGATCGGGAGCAGTATTCCGCTTGTGGCGGATGTCACCGACACTCTCGGGAACCCCATAATCGGGCTGCCTCTCACTCTATCCAGCTCCCAGCCTGCCGGCGTCAGCGTCTCCGGAACCACCCTGACCGCCTCAGACAACACCTTCGCCACCGTCATCGCCTCTTGCCTGCCACCAGGCTGCAATCCCTCCGGTGGCACTAACGCCCCCGGCACTGGATTCGCCAGCTACAGCAACATGGTCACCGTCACCGTCACCGGGACCGCGCTAAAAACCACAGCTTACGTCACCGGAATCACCGCCGCCGATGGCACGAACACCAATACTTCCCTGCTTCCCATTGACACCAGCGCCAACACCGCGGGCACCTCCATCACCCTGCCCGCTGTTCCCAACTCCATCGCCATCTCTCCCAAGGGAGACACCCTTTACGTGGGTACTGCGAGTGGACTCGCCGTCATAGCCACCGCCGCCAATACCCTCTCTCCCACCGTCTCCAATGCCCCTGGATCAATCCTGGCGGTCTCCCCCAGCGGTACCCAAGTCGTCCTGAACGACGCCGCCAATACTCGCGCCTTGCTCTATGACTCAACCGCTAGCACTGTCACCCCCCTCGAAACCGGTCTTGCCCCGCAATCCGCCAGCTTCTCGCCCGATGGATACAAGCTCTTCCTCAGCGCCAACGGCAAGGTCTTTGAATACACCTCCTCCACCGGCGTCACTCACCAGACGCCGTTCACGGCCAACGTCACCAGCATCACCGTAATTCCGCAAGCGGTTTTGGCGTACGCTTCGCCAACTGCCCCCGGACAACTCTCCTCTATAGCTACCTGCAATAACACCGTGATCTCCAACCCCACTGTTACCGCCGCACCCTCTCTGCTCCAGGCAGCGGCGAATGGGACCGAGCTCATTGGCATCGGTGCAAGCTGGTTCACTCTTCCCTACGCCATCGGCAGTACCGTCTGCCCGCCTACAGTGACCGATCCTGGAGGCAGCGCCACAGCTCCGGCCTACTCCGGACCAGTGCCCACCCAACTCACCGTCTCTCCCACCAATAACTACGCTGTAGTTACCAGCAACAACACCCCGCCTGTCTCCGCCTTAAACCTGCTGAATCTGCAAAACGGGACCCCCATCGCCGCGGCGCTCGCAGTCGGCACCGGCACCCTTACCACCGCCGCCACCACCCTCGACGGAACAAAACTGTATGTAGGTTTGAAAGGCGGCGCAGCAGGGAATGCGGTCCACCTCTTCGACCTCACTCAACCCACACCCGCCGACACTGCTCAGATCACCACCACCTTCACCCCCGACTTCGTCGTCGTCAGGCCTTGATCTGACCGACACGATTTCACTCCGGAGCCAATTGCCAGTACCTGATAAATCCTGGCGGATGATTTCAGAGGGCCCGGGAGCGCTAGGTATTGATTCATCCCTGGCTCGCTTGACGTGGTGCACATCCGGTATCACTCGCGGTTCAATGGTTCACTGCAAGAGCGCAGCTCCGCATTGTGGTCGCGCTCAAACTCCGCAAAGCGAAGCTCCAGGCACTGCGACAAGCGTTTCTTGGTGGCCTCATCCGCGAACGAATAGCGAATGCTGTTGCGCTCGGCTTGCTTCAACTCCGTATAAGTCATGCTCTGGTCAAGCACCGCCTGCATGAGCTCATCCGTCATCTCGGACCGCGAGACCCCCTCATCGTCGGTAGAGATCACAACCGGTACTCCGGCGCGAAGATACTGCCGCAGGGGATGCTGTTTGCCGCTCACCCCAAGAATTACGCGATTGCTGGTAAGGTTGATCTCCACCGCAATGTGCTCCTCCGCCATCTCCGTTAACAATGCTTCCGGACGGTCTTCATACATTACATCCACCCCGTGGCCGATGCGTTCGGCGTGGCCGGCGTCAATGGCCTTGCGAATATGGCAGCACATGCCCTCATATGGGACCAGGCCCGGCGCCAATTCTCCCGCATGAAGCGTGATGTGCACCTTGGGATACTTGCTGTGAAGAAAGCCCAGCATCTGCATGTGCAGGTCGTAGTCATGCATCGGCACATGCCAGTCTTCGGGCATGACTAAATCAATTGCGGCCACGCGCGCATCCACCGAAGCGAGTTCAAATCCGGCGAGCATCTGCGCGAAGACTTGCTCCTTCGGCAGTCCGCGATAAATCTCACAAATGTAGCGGACGGTCACCCCGCATCCCTCGCCTTGAGGTCGAGTTGCGCAATCGGAGCGCCGCTTCCAATCACGCTCTCCCGTATCCAGCCACGAACGCATGCGCGGCACTAGATCCAGCAATCCCGCTGCCAGCAGCCGTTGCCGGGCGGTGGCAAGATCATCACTCCAATCCTTGCTCCATGCGATCTTGCCGGCATAGGTCGCAGCCTGGCCGCGATCAAGGCCAAACATCAATTCCAGATATTCTTCGTGCTGCCTCTGGGCGCGCGCAGTGACCTCCGCCAACATCTCTCCCGAATGGGCTTGCGGCACGCCCCCAAACCGCGGAAACGTGGCAAAAAAATGATCGTGTCCGCTATCGTGCGTCTTCTCCGGAAGGTATTGATACATGCTCATCGCGTTCAGCAGGTCCCCGTAAAGCGTCGTATCGGTAAGCGCGGACTTCGCCGTCACCTGCCCCGCCACACATTGATCTGCCGCCTCCGGCTTGATGATCGAGAGCGCGGCGGTATCAATGCAATCGCCGTCGTCCGCAGCCCATTGCAAATACGATTCAGCATAGACCGCGCCGCTTAGATGATTGTGCAGGTCACCGCCCTTCGGCATCGCCCTCAGAAAATTGCGCAGGCGCAACGGATC
>JBDTLH010000094.1:0-7330 GCA_039934875.1 Acidobacteriaceae bacterium
ATTCGGGAGATCGATTTTGCACCCTTGAAGCCATACTTCCAGGGAACGTGCAGCCGCACCGGAGCTCCGTTCTGGTTGGGCAGGTACTCCCCGTAGAGGCCAAAGACCAGCATGGTAAGCGGATGCAACGCTTCATCCATGCGAAGGCCCTCGCTATAGGGCCAATCGAGGACGCTGCCGCGCTCGCCGGGCATCTGCGACTTGTCTTCGAGCGTGAGGAACTGAACGTATTTTGCTTTGCTGGTGGGTTGGGCCACGTTGATCAGTTCGGAGAGGGAGAAGCCGTCGAGCGGCATTACCATCGACCAGCCCTCGACGCAGCGATGGCGATAGATGCGCTCTTCGATGGGATGCAGTTTCATAAGGGAATCGATGTCGATAGTCTTCGGCTTCGCCACCAATCCCTCGATACTAACGGTCCAGGGCCGGGTGCGCAGTTTGCCCGCATTGTGTGAAGGATCGGACTTGTCGGTGCCAAACTCGTAAAAGTTGTTGTAGCTCGCGATGTCTTTAAACGGGGTCTTCGGCTCGGAGGTGGTGTAAGAACTCTGCTTCAGGTCAGGAATCTTGCCGCTGGCAAATACGCGAGCTGAGGGTGAAACCATGTCGAGCAGACGGTCTCCCGCGACTGCGGTTGCGGCCAGCGCCAGCGCTCCGCAGACGAACGCGCGGCGGCTCACGCGCGATTCTTCATATGCTGTTTTCGACGTAATTTCGGAAGACACAGGCTGGTTCGGTGGTTTGCTGCGGATTAGCATGGAGTCTCCTGAGCAGATGTATCCTTACTGTTAAAGTACGCTACGCCACTAGGAATAGATGTATCGCGCCTGTAATAGTAGCGGCGAATTTCGTATATTCAGTTCGTGGTGTTCCTTAAGTTATGCGAAGATGGACAGCGTTATGCGTCCGCTGCTCTGTGCCTTTGTTCTCGCGTACGCCACTCTGGCGATTGGGCAAGAGGTGCGGGTGGCCGCAGCCGCGGATCTGGCTCCGTCAATGCCGGAGTTAAAGCAGGCGTTTGAGTCGGAGCACAGTGGCAGCAGGATCACGGTGTCGATCGGGTCGTCGGTAAGTCTGGAGATGCAGCTTGAAAATGGAGCGCCCTTTGATGTTTTTCTCTCCGCTGATGTGGAACAGCCGCGGAAGTTGATTAATTCCGGCAAAGCCGAGGCGGGCAGTTATTTCGTTTATGCGCAAGGCGTACTCGCGCTGCTGGTGCCGCGCAGCCATGCGGAGATATGGGACCTGAGAGCGCTCACCTCTGGGCAGGTAAAAAAAATCGCGATAGCTAACCCCCAAAATGCGCCTTATGGACGCGCCGCTGTGGCCGCACTGAAAGCGGCGGGCTTGTATGATGTGCTGCAATCTAAAATCGTGGAGGGTGAGAACGTAGCACAGGCAGCCCAGTTCGTCATCTCCGGCAACGCAGATGCGGGGATCGTCTCCCTGTCCGCGAAGAGTTTGGCGAAGGAGCGGTTCGCGGCGTACCCCGTGGATGCCGGGCTTTATCCACCGTTGCGCCAAGCGGCGGTACTCATGAAGCCGGGCGCCGATAAGCCGTTGGCGAAAGAGTTTATCGACTTTCTGAAGTCGGAAAAGGGGCGGACCATCTTGCAGAAGCATGGATTGCGTCCCGCTGTGGCCGCTGGCAGGGTAGCGGGAAAGCGCACAAAAAAGGGATGAACTGGCAGGCGCTGTTATTGACACTCAAGCTGGCAGCAGTGGTCTCCGTGCTGCTGCTCTTTATTGGAGCGCCAATTGCCTATTGGATCGCCTTTTCGCGCGCACGATGGAAATTTCTGGTGGAGAGCGTGGTCGCTCTGCCGCTGGTACTGCCGCCCACGGTGATTGGTTTTTACGCGCTGCTTGCGTTCGGCCCGAACACTGGGTTGGGCCGCTTTTTGACGCGCATTTTTGGCCACGGCCTCGCCTTCACGTTTGAGGGGCTGGCCATAGCGTCCGTGCTCTACAGTCTTCCGTTTGCAGTGCAGCCGTTCGCTGCAGGGTTCGCTTCTGTTGATCCCGCTTTCGTAAACGCGGCAGCCAGCCTGGGAGCGGGCCGGTGGCGGAGGTTTTGGAGGATTGTGCTGCCGCTCTCCTCAAGCGCGGTGCTGACCGGCTTTGTGCTCAGCTTCGCGCACACAGTAGGTGAGTTTGGAGTGGTGCTCATGGTCGGCGGCAATATTCCGGGGGTGACGCGAACCGTCTCAGTCGATATCTACGACCGTGTGGAGGCGTTTGATTTTGCTGGCGCAAACCGGACCTCGGTATTGCTGTTGTGCTTCAGTTTCGTGATATTGGCCGTGATGTATGGGGCCACTAAGCGTGCCTGGCGGATGGGAAGGCAGCATTGAACGCGCTCGAAATGCGGATTGAATTCAAAAAGGGGTTTCCGCTCAGCGCCGAGTTCGTCATTGCAGGGGGGACAACCGTGCTGTTCGGTTCGTCGGGCGCAGGGAAGACCACGGTGCTGGATGCGATCGCCGGTATTCGCCAACCCGCGCGAGGCCGCATTGTTATCGAGCAAGAGGTCGTTTTCGACTCACAGCAGAACATTAGAATTCCCCCCGAGCGCCGTCGGATCGGCTATGTGGCGCAGGCATTGGGGTTGTTTCCGCACATGTCGGCGTTTGATAATGCTGCCTTTGGGGTCCCGCCAGGAACAAATCGAGAGCAGAGGAAGAGCAGCGCGAATGAATGGCTAAGGCGCTTCGGCGTCGTTCATCTCGCCGAGCGCCGGCCCGGCGATTGGTCCGGCGGAGAACGTCAGAGGGTGGCGATCGCGCGCGCGCTGGCCAGCGCTCCCCGCCTGCTGCTGCTCGACGAACCATTTTCGGCGCTCGATGAACAAACCAAATTCGGTATTATCCTCGACCTTAAGAAATGGCTGCGCGAAGCCGGCTTGCCGGTGCTGTTCGTGACCCATGATGTCGCGGAGGCGTTTGCCCTCGGCGACCGCCTGATTGAGATTGATCGAGGGAAGATAATGCGTGAGGGCGGGATAACCGAAATCCTGGGAGAACGTCGAGATGATATGGTGCGGCGGCTGCTCGCGCGGACTTAGTAATCCAAGTTAAAATAGCGGTAGCAAAGTTCCCGTAAAACACAGCCTTGCGGCGCCCTTGCAGATACTGTTCTTTTCCACGCTGAAGACTAACGCCTACCTATGAGAGCAGCGCCTGGACCACTGACATGAACGTGAATCGGTCGCAGCCTGGGCTGAATCCAACATTGGATGCAACAGGGAATCTATTTCTGCCGGCAGGGTGATCTGGCGGCGAGGTTTTAGTCGATGTGGATCGTTAGACTAGCTTTACAACGCCCCTATACTTTCGTGGTCATGGCAATCGCGATTCTGATCATGAGTCCGATTGTAATCCTGCGCACCCCGGTTGACATCTTCCCGGACATCAACATTCCAGTGATCAGCGTGATCTGGCAATACAGCGGCTTCACCCCACAAGAGATGGCGGACCGCATCGTATCCAGCACGGAGCGGACGCTGACCACCACCGTCAACGACATTGAACACATTGAATCGCAGGCAATGCCAGGACGGGCGATAGAGAAGATATTTTTCCAGCCGCACGCCGATATTCCGACCGCGATCGCGCAGGTGACTGCGATCGGGCAGACGGAGACGAAAAACCTGCCGGCAGGAACCCAGCCTCCGCTAATTATTTTGTATTCGGCATCGAGCGTGCCCATCGTGCAGATCGGCATCAGCAGCAAGACGATGCCGGAACAGCAGCTCAATGACAGCGCGCTGAACTTCGTGCGCACCCAGCTCTCGACCATCAAGGGCGCGGCGATTCCGTATCCTTATGGGGGCAAGCAGCGCGTCGTAGCCGTTGATCTCAATATTCCCGCGTTACAGGCGCACGGGTTGGCGCCGATTGATGTGGTGAATGCCATCGGCGAGCAGAACCTGATTCTTCCCGCCGGCACCACCAAGATCGGGCCGCTGGAGCAGAGCGTGGCGATGAATGGCAGCCCGCAGACGATTGAAGAGCTCAATGATCTCCCGCTGCGCACGGTGAACGGAATCACGACGTACATTCATGACGTCGCCCATGTGCGTGATGGATTCAATCCTCAGACGAATGTGGTGCGGCAGGATGGGGTAAGGGGGGTGCTGCTCAGCATTATGAAGAATGGCAAGGCCTCGACCCTGGAGATCGTTCAGCAGATCAAAGACACGCTGCCTAAAATCCAGGATACGCTTCCTCCGGGTATTGACATGAAGCTGCTCTTTGATCAATCGCTGTTCGTGCGCGCCTCGATTGATGGCGTAGTACGCGAAGCGCTGATCGCGGCATGCCTTACGGCGGCGATGATCTTGCTGTTTCTGGGTAATTGGCGAAGCACGTTGATCATCGCGGTATCGATTCCATTGTCGATTCTCTGTTCTGTAATTGCCTTGAGCGCACTGGGCGAGACCTTTAACATCATGACGCTAGGAGGCCTGGCGCTCGCGGTTGGCATTCTGGTGGACGATGCGACGGTGGAGATCGAGA
Organism: Acidobacteriaceae bacterium; assembly: GCA_039934875.1. Taxonomy (GTDB): domain Bacteria; phylum Acidobacteriota; class Terriglobia; order Terriglobales; family Acidobacteriaceae; genus JBDTLH01. The sequence goes on from JBDTLH010000094.1 coordinate 4,518, forward strand.
ATATCGAGCGTAATCTCGGCATGGGCAAAGAATTGCGTCAGGCGATACTCGATGGCGCCTCTCAGATTGCGGTCCCGGCACTGGTATCCACGCTGTGCATCTGCATTGTGTTCGTGCCTATGTTCTTCCTCGCCGGGGTAGCGAAGTTTCTCTTCGTGCCCTTGGCTGAGGCGGTGGTATTCGCGATGCTCGCCTCTTATCTGCTCTCGCGCACTCTGGTGCCGACAATGGTGATGTACCTCCTGCGCGGACATGAGCGCGACCACGGATCGCATGGCAGTGGGGCCGTGGTGGGGAAAAAGAGAAGCATCTTCGGGCGATTGCAGCAGCGCTTCGAGGACCATTTTGAGCGGCTGCGCAATGGTTATCGCGGAACCCTCGAAGCATGCCTGGAGCACCGCAAGGTGTTCGTCATCTGCTTTCTTGCGTTTTGTGTTCTTTCTTCGGGCATTGCACTTTTCCTGGGGCAGGATTTTTTCCCCTCGGTGGATGCCGGGGTCTTTCGCATGCACGTGCGCGCGCGCTCGGGTTTGAGGATTGAAGAGTCAGCGCGCCTCTGTGATGAAATTGATGCGGCGATTCGCCGCGAAGTGCCACAAAACGAACTGACCACCATCCTGGACAACATTGGCCTGCCCTACAGTTCGATCAATACGTCCTACAGCACCAGCGGATCTGTGGGTACTTCGGATGCGGAGATACTGGTTTCACTGAGCAAGAACCACAGACCGACAGAAGACTATGTGCGCAAGCTGCGCGCTGATCTGCCTGCGCAATTTCCTGGCGTGGAGTTTTTCTTTCAGCCGGCGGACATTGTGAGTCAGATCCTCAACTTTGGTTTGCCATCGCCGATTGACGTGCAGGTGATGGGGCGAGACAGTGCGGCGACTTACCGGATAGCGCAGCAGCTTGCCAATCAGATGCGCGCGATCCCCGGCGCCGCCGACGTGCACGTGCAGCAGACCATGAACGACCCGCAATTGCAACTGAATATTGATCGAGTGAAGGCGCAGCAGGTGGGGTTGCAACAGCGCGACGTGGCCCAGAGCGTGCTTATTTCATTGAGCGGCAGCTTTCAGACGACGCCGACCTTCTGGTTGAATCCGAAGAATGGAGTCACCTACAACGTCGCGGTGGAATCGCCGGATTATCGGATGGATTCGCTTGAGGCGCTGATGAGCACCCCTATTCGTGCCGCGGGGGCGGCTCCGCAGGTGCTCAGCAATCTGGCTACGGTGCATCCGGAGCAGACCGCATCGCTGGTTTCGCACTACAACATCATGCCGGTCATGGATATATATGCCAGCGTACAGGGCCGCGACCTGGGCGGTGTCGCCCATGACATGGACAAGATTGTGGGCAGCGCCCGCAAGAAGCTGCCTCGGGGTATATCCATCGTGGTGCGCGGGCAAGTTGAGACGATGCGGTCTTCGTTTGTGGGATTGGGCGTCGGCATCGCCATGGCGATCGTGCTGGTGTATCTGCTGATCGTGGTCAACTTTCAGTCGTGGCTTGATCCCTTCATCATCATCACCGCGCTGCCCGGCGCGCTGGCGGGCATCTTGTGGATGCTGCTGCTGACCCATACCACGATGAATGTGCCATCGCTGACGGGTGCGATCATGTGCATGGGCGTGGCCACTGCCAACAGTATTCTGATGGTCTCCTTCGCGCGCGAGCGCATGGAAGATGGATTGAGCGCGTGGGATGCAGCGCTTGACGCAGGCCACACGCGAATGCGTCCGGTGATCATGACTGCGCTTGCGATGATTATCGGCATGGTGCCCATGGCTTTAAGCCTGGGAGAAGGCGGCGAGCAGAATGCTCCATTGGGCCGCGCCGTGATTGGGGGCCTGCTGTTTGCTACGGTTGCAACCCTGTTCTTCGTGCCCGTGGTTTTCAGCATCATGCACGGCGGCCAGAAAAATAATCAACCCTCTTCTTTGGAACCCGCAACCAGGTGAACCCCGCTATGATTGAGCAATTAGAGAGAGAACGTGTGAATCCCCCTACCTCATCTAAGTCTGAGGGCGACCAGCGCGCGAAGCATGGCTTGCGCGCGGCTGTGCTGGCTCTTCTGCTGTTGCTCATAGCGGGTGGGTTCGCCGTTGCGCGCCGCCTGAGCGAGAAAAAGTCAGTGGCCGAGGAGACCCATCAACTGGCGGTGCCCAACGTCTCTGTGACCAAGCCTGCGCAAGAAGCAGCCGAAGACCAGTTGATGCTGCCCGGGCAGTTGCAGGCATTCATCGAGTCTCCGCTCTATGCCCGTACCAACGGTTATCTGCTGCGCTGGTACAAGGACATTGGAGCGCGGGTGAGGAAGGGCGATAAGCTCGCGGACATCGACACTCCTGAAGTGGACCAGGAGCTCATGCAGGCGCGGGCCGCGAAGCAACAGGTCGAGGCGCAACTGCAACTGGCGAAGGTATCGGCGGAGCGCTGGATCAATCTGAGGAAATCCGATTCGGTATCGCAGCAGGAGGTGGACCAGCAGACCAGCGGGTACGCGCAGGCGCAAGCGAACCTCGCCTCAGCTGACGCGAACGTGAAGCGCTTGCAGCAGATGGAAGGATTCAAGCACGTTTACGCGCCTTTCAACGGCGTTATCACTCGCCGAAATACCGATATCGGAGCACTGATTACGGCGGGTAGCGCCAGCGCGGGCAAAGAGCTCTTCGACGTGGCGCAAGTGGATCCTCTGCGGGTTTACATCAGCGTTCCTCAACGTTACGCGCCATCGATCAAGCCGGGACAGAAGGCTTACCTGCATCTGGATGAATATCCCGCGCAAAGATTTGAGGGCACCGTGATGC
>JBDTLH010000095.1:0-3525 GCA_039934875.1 Acidobacteriaceae bacterium
GTCTCCCCAGACCTCGCGCAAGCTTTCGATGTCGTTGGCGAGAATGGCGCAGCCGGACAAGGCTGCTTCCACCGCAGCCAGGCCGAACGGCTCATAACGGGATGTAGCGATATAGATTGATGCCCGCGAGTAAAGCTCCCGCAACGCTTCTTCACTCTGAACACCCAGGAACTCTACACCTCTTTTTCGGGCCTTTGCTGCACTCGAAGCGCCACTCTCCGGATGCCGCTCTCCGCCGGCGATGCGAATCGGCGGCGGAGCGTCGATCTCCAGCAACAGATTGACTTGCTTCGCCGGGTCCCACAATCTCCCAACCGACACCGCATAATGCTGCTTCGATGAATCAGGTGAAAACAGCCTCGGATTTCTGCCGTTGTAGATCACCTTCTTGAGAACGGGTCCCGCGTAGTGAGTTTCAATCTGCCGGAGCATCCATGACGTGACTCCCACGACTGCATCCGCGCCGGCTAATCCCTTCATAACAACTTCTCGATATTGTTCAATCCATGGCTCCGGTCCAGGTTCCTCCCCGTGAACGGCCACCTGCCAACTCACCACGTCCGAATGCGCAACTACGACCTTGGGAATGTCACACTCGAGCGCACCATAGCAGTACTGGCTAAAGTGCAGCAGGTCCGGCCGGCTCTTCGCAATCAATCGCGACAGAAATGTCTGGGACGCTTTCAGATCATTAGCGCTGTCTTGCATCCATTCCAATTTGTAAGCTGTGGGGTAAAACGCGAGGCGCGGTAGGCCGTTGATCCAGGATGCTTGCTCGTCCGTAGGCATCCCCCCCAAGCTCACCAGCACGACTTCATGCCCCTGCCGCGTGAGGCCAGTCACCAATTCGCGGGTATACGTCCAAACGCCGCCCACCGTGTCCGCGGTGACTAAGACGCGCACTCCAACTCCTCGATCGGAAGCGGCTGCTGCTCTTGAATATCGCTAAAACCCCTGCTCTCAAACTGCGCGAGATAATGGTGATGCGCACGCTCCCACGCATCATCATCCGGAGCGGATCCAAATGTCTTAACGTAGAGAGGACTGCCGGGAAACGGGAACATCGGCACCGGTTCGCTGACCCAGACGCCCTGCGCCTTCAAGTGGTCCTGCCAGCGCCGGATCTCCTCCTTGTCGTCCTTCTCCGTCAGAATAAGGTTCGCCTGCACCCACGGGATTCGTTGCTTTGCATAAATAAGCAGTGCGCTGATTCGGTCTGTATTCATCTTGCAATTCTTGTTCAACTCGTCACGACCCTCGGCAGTGATGGATTCAACGCCGCACTCCATCGAAATAGTGTGGGCGCGCGCCAACAAATCGATCGACTCCTCGTCCCACAGATCTATGCGGCTCTGGAACCCTATATTGATGGGACGCTTGGCGATCTCCTCCAGCAGCAGCCGCACGTTCTTGCCCACCCCGAAGATCTCATCAATGAAGTAAATGTAGCTCGCGCCCGATTCCACCACGCGATCTACTTCCTTTACGACTTCATCCACGCTCCGCTCGCGAAATTTGTTGCGAAACAAAGTTTTGTTGCAAAACGTGCACGCCCACGGGCATCCGCGAGCAAACTCCAGCTCTGCTCCGCGTCCCTCGCCGGAGAAAACATGATGGCGGTGCCAGTGCTTTTTCAAATCGTAGTTGCGGAAGTCGAGCGCCTTGAGCGCTTTCATATCAGTAACTCCGAGCTCCGCGTTCATAACGATGTGTCCATCCGTCCCGCGGAAGCAGGCGCCCGGCACATCCTCCCACTTGCCCGCCGCGAGCTGCGAAATCGTCTGGTCGGGTTCCCCGCGCAGCACTACATCCGCCCCCGTCTTGCGCAGCGCTGCCGCGGGAGTGGCGGAGGCGTGCGGGCCAATCAGCGCCTTGGTCGCCCGCAGCCCCTCACATAATGCCGCAAACCACTCTCTCGGAATTCGCACTTCAGGCGGAGGACAACGCCAGAACAAATAAGACGGCGCCGAGGGCATAACGACAAAATCAGGGTCGAACGCAACCAGGACCTCCCGTGCTCTCTGCTTGTTCAAGTTATCGGTCTGGGCATCTATCACCAGCGCCTGGTGCCCGGCCGCCACGATTTGATCCTGAGCGAAAAGCAATTCCAAGGGCACGTGCGGATCCTGGCAACCAAAGTACGTTGAGCCTTTGAAGTCCCAATTTGGATTGACCAGAGCAAACTTCATGCCGTCCTGCCCATTACACCGAGGAAGGCGGCGTGCTCGCGAAGCGCCGGCGTCTGTACCATCGTCTTGATCCCCGTCCCATCGCCGCACACCTCGGAGATGGCAGCCCGATTCTCTTTCCAGAACTCATAGATATGTTCGAGCGTCTCTTCGACCGTCGTCTTAGGCTTCCAGCCCGTGTGCTCTCTGAACTTTCGCGAATCGCTCACATAAATAGTCTGATCTCCCGGCCGTGCATCTTCGAAACCATATTCGAGTTTTCTGCCGGTCAGCAATTCAATCATTGCGATCAGTTCGAGCAGCGATATGGTATTCGCCGCACTGCCGCCAATGTTATAGATCTCTCCCGCCGTCCTGGCGATGTTCCGGCGCGCGGCGTCCATCGCTTCCACCAGGTCCTGGACGTACAACACATCTCGCACCTGGCAGCCGTCGCCATAAATCACCAGCGGCTTACGATTCAGCGCGGAATATAAAAAGTGCGCAATCCACCCCTGATCTTCATTGCCGAATTGCCGCCTTCCCGCTATGCAGGACATACGGAAAACCACCGCCGGAATCCCATACACCCTCGCATAATCCCGCACGTACTGATCTGCCGCACCCTTCGAACACCCGTACGGAGAGTGGAAATCAAGCTGCTGGTCCTCTGAGATCCCCTCCACATCGCGCGCATAAGCATACCTCCGCGGAAGTTTGACTACTCGCCGGTCGGCCATGTTCCCATAGACTTTATTGGTTGAAGTGAATAACATAAACGGCTTGTTGCCGCTCTGCCTCACTGCTTCAAGAATGTTGAATGTTCCCGTCAGATTGGTTTCAAAATCCAGTCTTGGATTAAGCAGCGAAGTGGTCACTGCTACCTGCGCCGCAAAATTGAACACCTCCGTCGCGTCCCCCACTACCCTCCGCACCCGCTCCGCATCGCGCACGTCGCCGATTACCACGTCCAGCCGGCGGCTGCGCCCCGCCACTTTCTCCAGCCATGCAAGATTGTTCTTAACCCCCGGACGCGAGAGGCTGTCGAATATCCGCACCTTCGCTTCCGTACTTGTCAGCAGATGATGGGCAAGGTTCGATCCGATGAATCCTGCCCCCCCAAAGATAACTGCGGTCCTTCGCGTCGTCGTCATCTCACCTCTCATGCGGACAATCCAAATCGCTTCAACTCCTGCATCATCTCTGCGCCCCGGTCTTCTGCCTGTTGGGAGCGCAGCCACTGCGCCAATTCCAACACTCCTTCTTGAAACGCATACCTGGGCTTGTAGCCCAGCAGCTTCTTCGCGACGCTGATGTCTGCAAAACAGTGGCGGATGTCGCCCGCGCGGTACTGCCC
>JBDTLH010000096.1:0-6293 GCA_039934875.1 Acidobacteriaceae bacterium
GAGGCCGATTGGGGTGATGCACACACGGCGTCATTTCGCACCCTTCTCCTTCGCGGCGCTCGGGGCCAAGATGGCGGCACACGGCTTCCATTACGCGAATTTTCCGCTTCGTCAGTGTGGCGTCCGGCGGGCCGCCGGTGCTACGGGCAGCGCGTACTCTTGTGCGTGGGGTTTGCCGCGCGACTTTATAGGCTCGTCCGGTGGTTGAGACCCCGCTTGCGGCAGCTTGCCGGAGGTTATTCTGGACACAGTGAATATCGAGATCTCAGAGGTCAATAACTCAGTGAAGATTCACATCTCAGAGGTCAGTGTGCGCCGCCGTAGTCTTCCTCATTGGGAGAAAGAAGGCGGCAGGTATTTCGTTACCTTTCGGCTTGCAGATTCGCTTCCGCAGTCGGCGATTGAGCAGGCGGAGCGAGAAGCTGAGGGCAAGCTTACTCCTGAGCAGCGAAAGCAGCACATTCGGCGATGGATCGAAGTTTATCTGGACCGCGAATCCGAGGCGCTGCTAGAGGCAACAAGGACTGTGCCCAGATCGTCCAAGATTGCCTGCTGCACTCAAACGGATTGCGGTACCGGCTCTTCGCGTGGTGCGTGATGCCGAACCATGTCCACGCGATCATTGGTGTTCTGGCGACGAGCTCGCTGGAGCAGATCATGCACACCTGGAAGTCGTTTACCGCCAAGCGAATTAATAGAGATGTGGCTCGAAGCGGAGCGGTGTGGCAGCGGGAATATTTCGACCGGTTGCTGCGCAATGAAGCGGAGCAGGCGCGAGCGGTGCGATATGTATTAAGGAACCCGGAGAAGGCTGGATTGCGAGATTGGAAATTTGTTGGGGAGTTGGAGTAGGCGCGGAGTTGAGCGGCGTAAACGTCCGGCGGGCGGCCGGACGGACCACCGGCTGGCAGCCGGTGCTACGGGTGCCGGTGACACCTACCTGATTCCGGGTGGGGATGGGCGGTAGTCGAGACGCTGGTTTTTACTTTAACTCGCGGACGAAGTGGCTTTCGATGCGCTCGAAGAGTTGCGTGCGCGCGGCCTCGCCGGCGATGCCATGGGTTTTTCCGGGATAGAGGAGGAGGGAATATTGTTGGTTGGCGTCAATCATCGCCTGGATCCACTGCATGGTGTTCTGCATGTGCACATTGTCATCGCTGGTGCCGTGGGCCTCGGTCAGCGATCCGTGCAGGTGCGCCGCCGAGCTCACCGGGGAGGCTTTGGCATAGGCGTCCGCATTCTGTTTGGGCAGCCCCATATAGCGCTCGGTATAGATGCTGTCGTAGAGCTCCCACTTGGTGACCGGAGCCACGGCGAAGCCGGCTTTGATGCGGTCGGTGTGGGTCATGGCATAGAGCGTCATGTAGCCGCCATAGCTCCATCCCCACCAACCGATGCGGCCGGCGTCCAACTGGGGGAACTGCTGTAGCACCTGATCGAGCGCAGCCAGTTGGTCCTGCAATTCGGTGACGCCCAGATTGCCGTAGAGGACCTGGGCGAACTTTCTGCCGCGGTTTCCCATGCCGCGATTGTCCACGCGAAGGATTGCGATGCCATCGCGCAGGAGGATGTTATCGAAGGCGGTATTGGAGCCGCCCCAGTGGTCCACCACCTCTTGCCCCTGGGGGCCACCATAGGGATTCAAAAGCACCGGTATCTTTTGTCCCGCGGAAACGGTGGGCAGCAGGAGTTCGCCTTCGAGCGGGGTCCCGTCCTCGGCTTTCAATTGCAGCCAATGGGGGGCGGCGAATTGAAAGGCCAGCGGGCGCGAGCGGAAGAAGGGCCTGGCGCACTCTATCTGCTTGCCTGCGGAGCAGAAGCTCATAGCGGGTGCTTGCGCGTAGGTTGATTCTGCCTCAACGAAATGCCGCTGGTCGGGGGCAAACGTCGCCGTGCGGGAGCCGCCATACTGCCCGGCGATTTTCGTGCCGTCGAGCTTGCGGGCGACCAGGTTGCGCTCCCGCCATGCGGCGAACTGGTCGCCTTCGGGGCCGGCCTCATTCGATTCGTAATATACGATGCCGGCGGCCTCGTCCAGCGCATCGACTGCCGCGACCTCGAAATCGCCCTTGGTGATCTGCCCCAATAACTTTGCCTCGGCTGCTACGGGATTGCTCTGCTCAAAGCTATACAGGTAGAGGTGGGTATGTCCGTTGCGCCAGCTTCCCCACAAGAATCGGTCGCCGGACTTGAAGACGCGAAAGAGATCATTCACTTCCAGGAAGGGATCGCTCTTCTCGGTCAAGACCACCCGCGATTTGCCGGTCTGCAAATCTGCGAAGATCAGATCGATCTGGCTCTGCTTGCGGTTGAGCAGCTCGGCATAGATCACGTGGTCATTGACCCAGCCAAAGCGGGGCATGTATTCGTAGGTCATGCCCGGGGGCAGAGTGACCCAGCGCACCTTTCCCGGCCGGTCCTCGCGCCCCAGCACGCCGATGCGAACGGCCGGATTGGTGTCTCCCGCCTTGGGATATTTCTGCTCCGAGATGGTGGGGTGCTTCAGCATAAAATCCTCAATGGGATAGACTGGCACATTGGTCTCATCCATCTGCAAGAACAAGACCTGCTTTGAATCAGGAGACCAGAAGTAATTCGAGGTCACTCCCAGCTCTTCGGCATAGACCCAGTCCACCTCGCCATCTAGGATGTTCTCATCGAGCTTCGTCGTGTCCTGATTTTTGTTTTTGCCTTTGCGAATGCCCAAATCCCGCAGCCGCTCTTGGGGCGCATCTTCCCTGGCCGAGGTCAACTGCCACTCGTGGGCCTGATCGCGATCGATGCCGCGCACGAACAACTGGTGCTTTTTGACGTAGGACAAGAAATGCCCGTCGGGAGAGAACTTCGGGTCGGTCTGGGGATCGCTGGAGGTAGTCATCTGCGTGCCGGTTCCGGTGTCGAGGCGGAAGTACCAGAGTTGTCCGCGGGCATCGAAGAGCAGGTGCTTGGAATCGGGCGACCAGTAATATCCGCCGAATGGATTGTGGCGGCGCTCCTGCAGCCGTTCATTCATTTTCTTGCCGCCGGTGGGAGGCGCCTCTGACATGCCAGTCAGCTTCTGGGCGGCCACCAGCACCGCCGGTTTGCCGGTCGCCGCGTCGATATACCACAACTCGCTGCGGTCGCCGGCATCGTCGGTGAGTTGATAACTGACCTTGGCGCCATCCGGAGACCACTTCACCATGGCGGGGGCACGCCCATTGAGTCCGCCCTCCTTCCACAGGTCGCGGATGGTCAGGTCCTGCATGGATTTGGGAGGCTGGGTCTGCTCTGGATTGGCTGTCTGCTGTTGCGCCGCGGAAGGAATGCTGAGCGCCAGCAAAAGAACGAAGCCATAACTAGACACCAAGGCGGGAATGGCGGAAAGCTTCAAAGGGACTACCTCCACAAGAGCAAACGCACCATCTTAGCAGTTCAGAAGGATGAATGAGCAGCGCCGAAGGATGTTGCGGCGGCGGTCCGCTGGCGCGACATTTTTGAATTGTGATTGCGGGCGCAGCGAATCGGGGTCGTGGGTCGAAGCCGTAGGTGAAGGGCTGAGTGCGGTCTATCTTGCCGCCGCGGCCATTACGAACAGGCCAGCATCCGCGGCGCGGAGAAAGAAGACGTGTGCGTTGGCGCACTGGAAGGCTTGCAGTCCGGTGCTGGTCCTGGCCTCCCGCCCGAAGCGGGCCTTCATCTCCACTGTAGCCATCACTCGGACCAATTCGACGGCCCCGCAGATCGGACAGTAACTCGCAGGCATGACGCCACCTCAGGCAAGAAGATTCGAGAATCAAGCAGGTTCGAGAGTTACCGTAATACCAAAGTGCTACGTATGTCAATCATGGCCGCTTGTTTCTATGGGCTGGGATTAACTCTCCCCGCTCCTCCTACACGTGCTCCGCGTTTTTGCGGTGAATTCAGCCTGCGTGGTAAAACTCTTAATGTGCCCGCAGCGCGCAACTCCCGGCCAACCTTGCAGTACGCCTTGCTGGCTATCGTCTTCGCTATCGCCGGCACATTTTTCGCGCACCATCTCTGGTACATGGCGGAGTTGCTCAAGAACGACGCCTACGCCGCATCCGATGTCTTCAGCATTCCCCTGAACAGCGCCAGGATCAGCGATGTCACCGCTGAAGCCAAGGCTGCGGGCCTACTGCCCGGAGATACAGTTCTCGCCATCAACGGGCAGCCCTACCATGGCGTCGCCGACAAAAATCGTGTCCTGGAATATGCTCATCCCGGCGATCTCCTGACGCTCGCGATTGAGCGCGGCGCTTCGGTATCCGCTTCTCATCGGCAAACTGTACGCTTCGCGTTGCCCGGGCGCGAATCGAAATCTGATTTAAAGTGGGTGGCCGTCGCCCTGGGGATTCTGCTGCCCACCTCGTGTTTCCTGCTTGGCTTCGCCGTCGCCGCTCTCCGCCCCCGCGATCCTCTCGCCTGGCTGCTCCTGGGCCTCATGCTCGGCTTCGCCAGCTTCCTCAACATCGGCTCGGAGTTTACCGATGGCGCTACGTTCTCTAACGTTGCATCCATCTTTAAATCCATTTCCCAGCACTCCTGGTTCCTGTGGATATTCCTCCTCGGCATCTACTTCCCCACGCGCATCCCCCTCGACCGCCGCTTCCCTTGGATCAAATGGCTGCTTATCGTTCCCCTTGCGCTGCGTGTTGTGCTGCAAACCGTCTCCTATGTCGGATTGCTCAATGACTATTCCTTCGCCGCCCGCCTGCCGCACTCCTGGAAGGTCGCCAATCGCATGGTAAGCATCTATCCCGTGCTGGCGGCCATCGCTCTCTTTTTCATTCTCATTGGGGTTAAATATTTCACCGCCCGCGCCCCCGATGCGCGCCGCCGTCTGCGCCTGCTCTATGCCGGCGCATTCTTCTCGATCGTCCCCACGCTCGCTCTGATCGTTGCAGGCTCTTTCACGGGAAAGAACATTGATGATTTCCCATTCTGGATCGAGGTGCCGCCTCTCCTCCTCCTGCTCCTCTTTCCCGCCACCCTGGCCTACCTCATCATCGTGCACAAGGTGATGGATGTCCGCGTGGTGATTCGCCAGGGCCTGCAATACGCCCTCGCCCGGCGCGGCGTTAAAGTGTTGCAGAGCGCGATTACCGCTGCTCTCGCCATTGGCATCACGATTTACATCTCGCGCCATCATCCCAGCGCGCTTCAGATACTTGCTGTAATCGCGGTGGCGGTGTTTCTTCGCTTCGGGTTGCGCAAGCTCATGGCGCGGCTCGCCTTGTGGATCGACCGCCGCTTTTTCCGCGAGGCATACAACGCAGAACTACTGCTCGGAGAGCTGAGCTATGACGTGCGCAACATTGTCGAGACGCGCCCTTTGCTGGAAACCGTGGCGTCGCGCATTTCAGAGGCGCTGCACGTGCCCCAGACCGCCGTCCTTCTTCATTCGAGCGGCCCCTTTCAACCGGCCTACGCGTTAGGATATGCCGCCCCCGAGGCGCTGTCCGCCTTTCCGCGGGGAGGCGCAGCACAGCACCTGCTCGCCAGCAAATCCGCGGCCCGGGTCTATCTCGACGACCCGAACAACTGGGTCAACACCGAACCCGAGGTTTCGGGCGAAGAGCGCCGCGGCCTGGCCCATCTGCACTCCGAGCTGCTGCTGCCGCTGGTTCTCAAAGACCGCATGTTGGGCTTCATTTCGCTGAGCCAAAAGCGCTCGGAAGAGGCGTACTCCGGCACCGACTTGCACCTGCTCAACTCTGTGGCCTCGCAGACCGCACTGGCGCTCGAAAACTCGCGGCTGACCGGAGAGATCGCGCAAGAGGTCGCCCATCGCGAGAGGCTCGCCCAGGAGATGGAGATTGCCCGCGAGGTGCAGGAGCACCTGCTGCCGCAATCTCTGCCCGCGGTCGCCGGAGCGGAGATCGCCGGCTCCTTCCGCCCCGCGCAGGGCGTCGGCGGCGACTACTACGACTTCCTCGAACTTCCTAATGGCAAGCTGGGGATCGCCATCGGAGACGTCTCCGGCAAGGGGGTCTCGGCGGCGCTGGTGATGGCCAATCTGCAGGCGTCGCTGCGCAGCCAATCGCTGGCTTCGGAGGCAGCGGCAGCGGCCTCCGCCGCGGTAGTTGGTGTGCCAGCGCAATCGCGAGCAATCTTGGCGAAGCAGGAACCTTATGCAAGCCAACTCGCGGTCATGGTCACCCGGATCAACCGCCTGATCTACCAATCCTCGGCGGCCAGCCGCTACGCGACGTTCTTCTTCGCCGAATTCGATCCGCGCACGCGGGTTCTGGATTACGTGAACGCCGGGCACAACCCGCCTCTGCTGTTGC
>JBDTLH010000097.1:0-12726 GCA_039934875.1 Acidobacteriaceae bacterium
CCAGCGACCAGCAGCCAGCACTCCCCACTTGAATCCGCCGCCCATAAGCACTAAGCTGCTGCCATGCAGACGCGCTCCCTGCGCTCCGGATACAACGTCGATTGGCACAGCCGCCGCATTACCACCCTGCTCGAAAACGCGTTGGCGGAAGACCGCGCCAACCACGACGTGACTACCATCGCCGCCATCGATCCTAACCTCCGTGCCGCCGCCACCATCCTCGCCAAAGAGCCGTGCGTTCTCGCCGGTCTGGGCGCAGTCTCCCGCATCATCCACATCTACGAGGTCATGAATCCAGACGTCATCGGGCACGCCGAGATCACCAGCCATCCCGAGGTCTTCGATGGAGTGCGCCTGCACAGCCGCCAGGCAGTCGCCGTAATTCGCCATCAGGCGCGCGCCATCCTCTCCTGCGAGCGGGTCATTCTCAACCTCTTGCAGCGCATGTGCGGCATTGCCACCGCAACCCGCGGCTTTGTGGATGCGGTCGCCGGCACCAAAGCGCGTATTCTCGATACCCGCAAGACTGTCCCCGGACTGCGCCAGCTCGATAAATACGCGGTGCGCTGCGGCGGAGGCACCAACCACCGCCTCGACCTCGCCGACGGAATCCTCATCAAGAACAACCACATAGACCTTGGCGGAGGCATCCCCGTCGTGCTGCCCAAAGCATTGGCGAACCGTTCGGGGGAGCAGCCCGTGGAGATCGAGGTGCGTAACCAGCAGGAACTCGAGCAGGCGCTCGAATTCGGCGCCGAGGCGCTGCTGCTCGACAATATGACTCCGCAACAGGTGCGGGTTTGCGTAGAGCGGGTCAGCCGCCATCCGACCCAGGTCCCGATTGAAGTCTCCGGCGGTATCACCCTCGAAAACGTCCGCGCCTACGCCGATGCCGGTCCTGACTACATCTCCGTCGGCGCGCTAACTCACTCCGTGCGCGCCATAGACCTCTCCATGCGCATCACCCAGGGGCTTTACTGACGGTGGCGCCAAACCAACAATCCCAAAGCCGCGATTCCAGCCAGCGCGCAGGCGCTCCGCAGCATTGACTTATGCCGTGCCGCCTGGGCGGCGCGCACTATCGCGTCTTCCGCTCGGCCGTCCGCCGAGATCTTCCGTCCTTTGCGCTCGCCAATCGCAATGCCAACCACCTGGGCCAGATGCAGGGCATGGCGATCGGTGGTCTGCGATATCTGCTCCCGGCAACTGAACCCGTCGGCAATAATCATGGCCTGCGCGGCGGACCCGCGCACCTTGGGCAATAGCACCCGTTCGCCACAAGCGATGCTCACGTCGTACTTGTCTTTTTCGAACCCGAAGGAACCCGCCATGCCGCAGCAACCTGAATCGAGCACTTCAAAGTCGAGCCCCAGCCGTTTCAGCACCGCCTCTTCATCCTCCATCTTCAGCACCGACTTGTGATGGCAGTGGCCCTGCACCACGGCTTTGCGATCCAGCTTCGGCAGCTCATAAGACCGCGCCTTTTGTTGCAGAAATTCGCTGAGCAGGAATGTGGATTGCGTTAGCCGCTTTCCATCTTCATCGTTGGGCAGCATGTTGGGCAATTCATCGCGGAAGACGGCGGCGCAGCTCGGCTCCAGCACCACCACCGGGACCCCCGCTTCCACCGGTTCGCGCACCAGGTCGAGCGTCTTGTGCAAATAGCTCTTGGCGCGGCCCAACATGCCGTAATCGTAAAGCGGTCGTCCGCAACAGACGTGCTGCCGCGGCACCCTCACGTGGTAGCCGGCGTCTTCGAGCACCTCGACCGCGGCTTGCGCCACCTCAGGATGGAAGTAGTTGTTAAAGGTGTCCGGCCACAAGATCACCGGCGGCTTGCCGTTCGATCCCTGCCGCCGTTCATGGTTGCGAAACCAATGCTGAAACGTCTCGGGCGCGAACGACGGGACCTTGCGCTGTTGCGGCATTCCCGCTGCCTGCTTGGCGATTGCGCTCAGCCCCGGAAGCTGGGTCGCCAGGTTCACCACCCCCGGAGCTAGCGACGCCACCCGCGCCCACTGGTCCACCAGTCCAAATGCATACGCCTGCCGCGGACGCACTCTTCCTTCCCAGTAATGGGACAGAAACTCTGATTTATAGGTCGCCATGTCCACATTCACCGGGCAATCGCCTTTGCATCCCTTGCAGGAGAGGCATAGATCGAGCGCCTGCTTCACGCCCTCATTGCGCCACCCATCGGCGATGGCGTCGCCGCGCATCATCTCAAATAGCAGATGCGCGCGCCCCCGCGTGGTGTAAGACTCCTCTCGGGTCACCATGAAGCTGGGACACATCGTGCCTTCATTCAACCGACGGCACAGGCCCACGCCGAAGCAGCGCTCCGTCGCCGTTGCAAAACTCCCATGATCTTCCGGAAATTGAAAATGAGTGTGTACCTCATGCGGGTGATAGTCCGTGCCCAGGCGCAGATTGCTATCCAGCGGATAGGGGTCAACGACTTTGCCGGGATTCATCTTCCATTCGGGGTCCCAGATCGCTTTGAATTCGCGGAACGCCCCGACCAATTCAGGCCCATACATCTTAGGCAATAGTTCGCCCTTCGCTTGCCCATCGCCGTGCTCGCCCGAAAGCGAGCCGCCGTAGCTGACGACCAGATCGGACGCGTCCTCCATGAACGCGCGATAATTGCGAATTCCCTCCGCCGTCTTCAGGTCAAAGGTGATGCGGGTATGGACGCAGCCATCGCCGAAGTGGCCATAGATAGTGAATTTATATCCGTGCTTTTCAGTAACTTTATAGAAGTCGCGCAGATAAGGGCCGAGCTTCGCGGGATCGACGGCGGCGTCTTCCCACGAGGGCCACGCGTCCTCGTCATTGGGAACACGGCTGGCGCCCACCCCGCCCTCACGGATGTGCCACACCAGTTGCTGCTCTTCGTGGTCGGTGAGCAACTTCATGTCTTGATGTTTGCCCATGCCCTTGATCTTGCTCATCGCCTTCCGCGCCTGCTCCTGGGCCGCTTCGCCAGAGTCCGCGCCGAACTCAACCAGCAGCCACGAATCGCCTTTGGGCAACAGCTTGGTTCCGGGGAGATATTTCCCTTTCTTGTGCATGTTCTCAATCACATGCTTCTGGAAACATTCGAGTCCGATCGGTGCAAAGCTGCGCAACTCGGCGGTCTGGTCGGCCGCGGTGAAGATATCCGGATAGGCGATCACCAGCAGCACGCGCTTTTGCGGGCTGTGCACCAGGTTCATGACCGCGTTCAGAATAATCACGCAGGTACTCTCGGTCCCAACCAGCGCGCGCGCCACATTGAAGCCCTTCTCCGGCAGTAGCTCGTCAAGGTTATAGCCGGAGACCCGGCGCGGGATCTTAGGAAATTTCTCCCGCACCAGCGTCGCATAGC
The DNA here is from genome assembly GCA_039934875.1 of Acidobacteriaceae bacterium. Taxonomy (GTDB): domain Bacteria; phylum Acidobacteriota; class Terriglobia; order Terriglobales; family Acidobacteriaceae; genus JBDTLH01. Next base: position 3,371 of record JBDTLH010000097.1, read on the forward strand.
GGTCCCGCAGGTCCTTCAGTTTGGAGTAGATTTCCCCGCGTCGTCCACCGCCACGAATGATCTGCTCCAACTCCGCTTCGCTGGTGGCGCCCACCTTCATGCGCTCTCCGTCGTAGGTCAGGATGTCGAGTTCGTGGGTATTGTCCACCGTGCGCCCCGCCATTACCGAATGGACGCCGCAGGAGTTATTGCCCAGCATGCCTCCCAGCGTGCAGTAGCGGTGAGTGGCGGGATCGGGGCCGAAGGTGAGTTGATATTTCTCCGCGGCATCGCGCAGCTGATCATTGATAATGCCCGGTTCCACCGTGGCAAGTTTGTTTTCCGCATCCAGATGCAACAGCCGATTGACGTGCTTGGAAAAGTCAATCACCACAGCGAGATTGCAGGTCTGTCCAGCGAGACTGGTTCCGCAACCGCGTCCCAAAATCGGCACTCCGCGTTTGTGGCAGGCCGCTACGGTTGCGATCACGTCCTCCACATCGCGGGGGATGACCACTCCAATCGGCACCTGACGGTAGATGGAGAGGTCGGTGGCGTAGAGCGCGCGGCTGGCGGTATCGAAGCGCACCTCGCCCCTTACCGTGCGTTCGAGTTCATCCAGCAGTCCTTCGTTTTCGCCGTGCGCATCGAAACGCATGGTGGGTGATGGCGATGAGGGTAGATTGACCAGTACATTATTTCTTTGCGTCGCCATCGCGGCCTTTCTTCTCTTCGTGTTTGATGTCCGCCACTCGGCCCACCACCCCAAACGGGCTCGCCTGAAACGTGGATTCATCCAGCATGTCGCGCCCTATGGTCAGCGCAATGCGCCGGGTGTTTTTCTCGCCGCGCGCCAGCGCCTCCGCGAGATGCTTGGTCTGCTCTTTGGTAATGAGCGGCGGTTCCGGAGGTTCGTTGGGATCCACCACCGCCTCGATCACCACCGGCCCCTTCATTGCCAGCGCCTCTTTCAGTTGCTCTTTGCAGCTCGCCGGGTCCTCGATGCGCACCGCCGTCGCGCCGCATCCTTCGGCGACTTTGCAAAAATCTATGGGATACAAATCCACTCCATACTCTGGGTTGCCGAGATAGACCATCTGCTCCCACTTGATGAGGCCAAGAGTGTTGTTCTTCATCACGATCAGCTTCACCGGAAGATTATGTTGTGCCAGCGTAGCCAGGTCGCCCATCATCATGCTCAGAGATCCATCGCCGGTGAACGCCACCACCTGCCGGTTCGGATAGGCTACCTGCGCTCCAATCGCATAAGGCAGGCCCGCCGCCATGCTGCACAAAGTTCCGCTGAAAGAGAAGCGCTGCTGCTTGCGCAGCTTCATGCGCCCGATCCATGTGGTCACAGTGCCCGAATCGCCGGTGACGATCGCATCGTCGGCCAGCACTTCACTCAATGCCCAGGTCACCGCCTGCGGGGCCATTGGCTTGGCTTTGCGGGTGCCGCGCTCTTCCATCAGCGCCCACCACTCTTTCATCCCCTTCTGCGCGGTTTCGAGAAATGCCTTGCTGGGATTCGGTGCCAGCAGCGGCAGCCAATTGCGCAGCGTCGCCGCCGCATCTCCCGCCAATCCGGTATTCACTGGATAGCGCAGCCCGATCCGCTCCGGACGATCATCGATCTGCACCGCCACCGCCTCCCCGGGTTTTGGATAGAATTCGATATAAGGAAACGAGCTGCCCACGATAATCAGAGCGTCACAGCTCTTCATCGCCTCCGATGACGGCCGCGTGCCCACCACGCCAATCCCGCCCGTCGCATACTCGCTGTCGTCCGGCACGCACTCTTTGCCCAGCATGGCCTTGATGATGGGAGCATTCAGCTTCTCCGCCAATTGCAACAACTCCGCCCGCGCTCCCCGCGCCCCCGCGCCCGCCAGGATCACGATTTTCTGCTTGCCTTTAAGCAACGCCGCCGCTTGCTCCATCAACTCGCGCTCCGGCACCCGCACCGGCATGTGAAAGGCCTGCGACGTATGGCCCGCGAGGTTGCGATGCGAACGTTTTTCCTCGGACATCTCCGCCACCTGCAGATCAATCGGCAGGCAAAGGTGCGTCGGCCCGCGCTGGCTCAACGCCGTGCGGCATGCCATCTCCACGATGTTCTCGACATGCGCGGGGCCCATCAATCGCTGGTTATAGAGCGCCACGTCGTTATAGAGATAGTCCTGGTTCATGTCCTGCAGGTAATTGGTGCCGATCAGATCGTGGTAGGTCATGCCCGTAATGGCAATCACCGGCGCCTGGTCCATCTTGGCGTCGTAAAGCCCATTCAGCATGTGGATCGCTCCCGGCGCCGCCGTCGCGAAGCATGCCGCCAGCTTTCCCGTGAACTTCGCATAGCCTGTGGCCGCCATCGCCGCCGCCTCTTCATGGCGCATATGCAAGTAGCGGATATCGTCCTGGCGCTTGCGCAATGCCTCTACGAACCCGTTAATGCCGTCTCCCGGCAGTCCGAATACAGCTTCCACCCCCCAATCAATCAGTCCCTGGACAATAGCGTCCGAAGCAGTCATAAATGCACGCCTTTCCGCGCGGCTCCGGACATGGCAAACAGAGCGCAACTAGCGTTCTAATTGGATTAAGACCAGGATGTTCTGACCGGAAGCGCCCACATGTAGGAATGATTCGAGCTTGGCAAGCGCGGTTTCCTCGTCGCGCGAAAAGATTGGCGATTGATAGCAGTTCACTTTCGGCGCCCCATTCTGTGCGCGGCAATTGGGAGTGGCCCCTGAGAACAGTTATTAGGAAATCCTTAACGCGGTTGATAAAATCGAACCAGGGAAGCACATCAGACCGGGCAAAGCTGAAAGCGTTTACGGTCGCCGAATGTTGTCGCTGTTGCTATGCGTAAAACCTGGGACAATCCGATTGAGCACGCCATGCCCGAAGCGGTGCGCGTGCCCGCTGAGATGACGATCGCCGGTGTGCGCATCGCACCGGCGACTGTGCTCGCCCCCATGGCGGGCGTTACCGACACCGTCTTCCGCCGTTTTATTCGCAATGCCAGCGTGTTTTCGAGCGCGTCACGGGCCACGGGTCACGAGCGGAAGCCGGACTTTGGTGAACAGGTGGGGTCCTCGCTTTCCAACCAGCAATCCGGTTGCGGACTCATCATGACCGAGTTCACCTCCGCCGACGGCATCGCCCGCATGCGCGAGGCCAAGCGCAAGCGCTATCTTGGATTCTATGAAGACGAGCATCCCATCTCCGCCCAGTTGTTCGGCTCCGATCCGGTGACCATGGCGGAGGCGGCGCGAGTGGTCGAGGATTCCGGCTTCGATCTGGTGGACCTGAATCTCGGATGTCCCGCGAAGCAGGTCTGCAAATCGAATGGCGGATCGGGGCTGCTGCGCGATCTGCCGCACATCCGGCGTTTGTTTGAGGCGGTCCGCTCGGCGGTAAAGATCCCCTTCACGGTAAAGTTCCGCCTGGGCTGGAACGATAACCAGATCGTCTGTGTGGAGCTGGCGCGCATGGCCGAAGAATGTGGCCTCAACGCGGTGGCGCTGCATGCGCGCACCCGCGAGCAGGGCTATTCCGGACAGGCACGCTGGGAATGGATCGCCGCCATCAAAGCCGCGGTCACGGTGCCGGTGATCGGCAATGGCGATATCCGCACCCCCGAAGACGCCTGCGCCATGATCGCCGAAACCCAATGCGATGCCGTGATGATCGGCCGCTCCGCCCCAGTCAATCCCTGGATCTTCCGCCAGATCGCCCAATACGACGCCACCGGCAGCTACGAGCAGCCCACCGACATCGACCGCTATCACATGATCCGCACCTATTTCGCCATGCTGGTGCAGGAAGAGGTGGAGGGCGCAATCGGCAAGATGAAACAGTTCGCCACCCAGTTCACCCACGGCATTACCGGGGGCGCCGCTCTGCGCAAGACCATCTACGAGGCCAAGCAGCCGGAGGTGATCCTGGACGCGGTGGATGAGTTTTTTGCAGGGCGGATGCAACATGGAGATCAGCAAACTTATTATCCTGTTGCACAAAATGAAATTCCCAAGCTTGCGACGCTCGATGTATGCGGAGGCTAGTCTAGAATCCGGCTAACCCAAGTTGCACTGTGCTTCGCTAACTGCTAATCATTCCTGAGTTTTCCACAGAAAGTTACCGGATCTGTTGAAAACATACGGGTAAAGGCGTAGTATTAAAAACGCCGGGAGTGCGTCAAGCTCCTGCACGCTGAGACTGAGGTCTCACCCGGCGTCCTCTTTTATCTCCATTTCGCTTTCGGATTTTTTACTATACCGTAACCATCTACTATCCCGGATGATGACTTACGAACCGACGGTTCTAAAGCGTTGTACCAGTAATCGTCATTCTTCTCAAATTTCCGCCAAACCGCACCGGCGACCATATCCGCCAGTTGAACTCCCACACTCAAATTTGATGGTTGAAAAAATAGACTTTCGATTTAAGTTCTCATATTTTGCCGTAAATTCGCTGCTCGAATAGAGCAGGCGTTCATGGGCTGCCCTGAAACGTTCATCATCTTTTGCTCCGCGATGGTCGGATACGATGATCCCTGATTCCTTTCGCCCAACGGTTCGGGTGAGATCTTGCAGGTAATATTGGAATCGTTCTGATAGCGGTTTATAAGTGAAGTGATAGAGTTCGTCCCTATCGGTGATCGATGTTATCTCGTAAGCGGCCTCAATACACGTCACGCATGCAATGCTTTTGATTGCTTTATGTGAGCAGATGATATTGTACATTTCAGTTCGTATGGCGTTACGGCCATCGGGTCCCATGTGCCGCATCGGATTGCGTGGCTCAGCATTTGAGGGAGCGAAATAGCGCCACTTTAGTTCACCTCTTATTCCGAGGCGCGCCTTCATTCCAAGCATTCCGTCACGGATGCTGTACCAAACCTCCTCGGGAACGACAATCCCTCCGAGCACGAAATACTTGTCTGTGCGCTTGCCGGGATTCGGCGCCGTGCCGGATTCATCCACAAAGAAAATGTGCATCAGAACTTATTCATCAATATGGTATGTCACTGGACTAAGTTGATTAAGTATACAGTTCCGCTGTTCGATCTCTTTGATTACGACCATTAGGTTATCCCGAGCACAAAAGCCGAGGGCGGCGTCATTGAGAACGCCGCCTTGGGCTGGGGGAGGGAGTTGCGAGCCAGATGTCATCTTCCGCTCCTCCCCGCCGCTTGTCCAGGAACGAAAGGACATGGTCACCTTATCAGGAACCCCGCCAGTTTCGTTTTTTGTTCGCTATGTGCCGGATTTTGCAGTATCCTACTTATGTGACCAAGGCCAGAACTAATGTGAATTCCCACTAGCATCTGCCCACGGCGGCAGCTATAGTGGGCTTCGATCCCTCTCAACCCAACCAAATTCACAGATACGGAGCACTGCATGGCAGACGATAAAGAGCGCGTCCGGGCAATTGATCTCGCCCTCTCGCAAATTGAAAAGCAGTTTGGCAAGGGATCCATCATGCGCCTCGGCAGCAAGGAGATTGTTCCCATCTCGGTCATCTCGACCGGCTCCATCTCCTTCGACGCGGCATTGGGCGTCGGCGGCTTTCCCCGCGGACGCGTCATCGAAGTCTATGGCCCGGAATCCTCCGGTAAAACCACCATCACCCTGCAGGTAATCGCTGAAGCGCAGAAACTCGGCGGCATGGCCGCCTTCATCGATGCCGAACATGCGCTCGATCCCAAATACGCAAAAAAGCTTGGCGTGGACATCGAAAACCTGCTCATCGCTCAGCCCGATTACGGCGAACAGGCGCTGGAAATCGCCGAAGCCCTCGTCCGCTCCAACGCCATCGACGTGCTGGTAGTGGATTCCGTCGCCGCGCTCGTGCCCAAAGCCGAGATCGAAGGCGAGATGGGCGATTCGCACATGGGATTGCAGGCGCGGCTCATGTCACAGGCGCTGCGCAAGCTCACCGGCATCGTCTCCAAGTCGCGCACCTGCCTGATCTTTATTAACCAGATCCGCGAGAAGATCGGCGTTATGTTCGGCAATCCCGAGACCACCACCGGCGGACGCGCACTCAAGTTCTACTCATCCGTGCGCGTGGACATCCGCCGCATCGCCTCCATCAAAGATGGCGACGCCGTGCTCGGCTCGCGCACCAAGGTAAAGATTGTCAAGAACAAAGTCGCCGCGCCCTTCCGCGAAGCCGAATTCGACATCATGTATGGCGAGGGCATCTCCCGCGAAGGCGATGTGCTCGATCTGGCGGTGGTCAACAACATCGTCGAGAAGTCGGGCTCCTGGTTCAGCTACAAGACGGAGCGCATCGGACAGGGGCGGGAAAATGCCAAGGCCTTCCTCAAGGAACGCCCCGAGATGCTCAATGAAATCGATGTGGAGCTGCGCAAACGCCTCGGCCTGATCGGGATCGCCGAACGCGCCGCCGCCGCATCCGCCAACGGCGCTTCGAATGGCGCAGCTCACCCCGAAACCCTTCCCCCGCCACGGCCCGATGCCGCAATCATGCGTCCTCCGGCGCGAAAGTAGGGCACAACTCCGATCCACAATGCCGGCGCCCACGCTTTTCCGGCGCCGGCACTTCGTTGTCATTGCGATCGGTGATCAGCCCCCCCATTCACGATAATAGCTATTGGTATTCTCGTCGCTGGTGGTGACTTGGACTTCGACCACATTGTGCCCCGGCACCTGCCCTTGCTGGTCAAGCTCAATGGCCCACGCTTTTGTAGGCCGCGCAAATTGAATGCTCTTCTGATTGAATTCGTTCACCAGCACATCCACGCCGGTGATGGTTTCCTTTGCCTCCGCGTTGACGGAGATGGAGATGTCCCACCCAGCTAGCGAATTTCTTTTGGGCTCAATGGCAACGATCATTTCCTGGGCGCCTCCTCAGTGCCACACAACAAAGATGAACTGCGTATAGGGATCGTCCGCCACCTGCCGCAGCGTTGTCAGCAGCGAGGCCTCCGTAATTTCGAGGGCCTTCCCATTGAGAACATCGGCAGTCGCCAACACCTGCACGGCGTTTTGCAAAGTAGCCAGCGCCGCTCTCTGGGCGCCGGAGAGCGCCTGCGTGGCGTCGTAGGGCAGCGTGACGTCTTTTAAGTCTTTGACGAAGACAGCCACCTCTTGCGCCCCGCGCAGAGAAAGTGGAAACAGCAGGCGGGTGCGCTTTTCAAAATAGACCCACAGCAGCGCCTGGCTCATGCAGTCGAGGACATAATTGAAATCGAAGTTGGTGCGCAGGGTAAGGTCCACCGGATCAGACCAGGCGAGGGTGGAGATGGTGTCAACGCCTTCATCCTGAAAGTGCTCGGCATTGGCGCGGCTGACGCTCTGCAACTGCTCGAGTTCGAGGGCGGCGGGGGCCTGCTGGTCTCCGAGCGAGAGCTTCTGGACGGCGATGCGGCGGGCGAAGGTGAAGAGGGTCGTGGTAGGAAAAGCACCCAGCAGAAAGGCAAGCGCGATGCCAAAATCTTTATTCGCGAATGCCGCCAAAGCTGTGCCAAAAGGAATGGCGAGCAGCATGCGGAAGCACCATCCATAGACGTCAACGGGAGCCAGATCGCGGCGCAGAATGCGGTCAAGCTGGTCGCTGATGGACCACATAAACGCGCCCAGGACCGCACTCATCGCAATAGCAGGGACCGCATAGCCGAAGACCGAGACTTTATACCACGCCTGCAGCGAGCGGGCGATCGCCCACATCGAACCGCCGGAGATAACGATCAGCAGAAGCATCGGCGCAACATAGTGGCGCCGCCCGTAAAGGTAGTTAAATTGCTCCCGGAAGCGGAGCCTCAGGTCTGTTTGCTTCGAGCTGGTCCACGGGAATTGCGTGTAGTAAAGCGCTAATGCCGTTTCATTCATATAACACAGCAGCTTGTCGCGACGTACCTTCCATCCCGTGAAGAGAAAGATAACCACTGGCATGACGGTGAGCACAAAACCCGCTGCACACAGCCCCGCGATGGTCCAGGCATAGAAAGAAGGCCCCATAATTTCTCTAAATTAAGAGTGCCAGCATTTTGCGTCGAAATAATGAAAAATGCAACTTGAAGTTGAAAGCGGTTACGAATCAGCTTCTTCCTATTAGAGACGCCGCTATTCAACCACCGCCAGCGTATCCCCCGGATTGACCGTCGCGCCTTCACTCACTGCAATCTTCCGCACTATGCCGCTCTTGGGCGATTTCAACTCGTTCTGCATCTTCATCGCCTCAATCACGATCACGCCCTCCCCCGCCTCCACCGCCGTACCCGCCGTGGCCAGAATGCGCACCACCTTCCCCGGCATGGGCGCGATGATCTTCTTCGGACCAGCTTCATCGTCCGCCGCGGAACGGCGCGCCCGCAAAGAGCGCGGATCGCGCACGCTCACCGCAATTTTGGATCCGCGGAGATCGAGCGTGAGCTCTCCCTCCAGCCCCGCGTTCTCCACGCGGAATTCGTAGCTTCTGCCTTCACGCAGGAAATGGATGACGCCCGCTTCGGGAAAAAACGCCTCGGTCTCCTCAGCGTCGCCGCCATCCATGCACAAGAGAAATTTGCTCTCGCGGCGGGTGATCTCCACGCGGTGCTTCTCTCCCCCAAACTCGATCTCAAGAATCATCGCAGCCCCTCTGCGCGCCCCATGCGCATCCACCCGGAGGGTCCCGGCGCCGCATCGGCAATCACCGGGGCTGCTGAGTTCTTGAGCGCGTGCAGCGCCGCCGCGATCAACACCGCGCGGGTCTCTTCCTGCGAATGCGGTGCGGCTTCGTCCGGCGACACCAGCTTGCCCGCGGCAATCATGCGGTCGAGATATCCCGTGTCAATGCGCGCCGCGCGAAAATCCTCGTCCGCGAGTATCCGCCGGAAAAGGTTGAGGTTCGACTTGATTCCCGCAATGAAGTAGTCGTCAAACGCGCGTTCGAGACGCGCGATCGCCATCTCCCGCGTGGGCGCGAACGCAATCAACTTCGATAGCATCGGATCGTAATCGAGCGGCACTGTCCATCCTTCATAGACGCCCGAGTCTTCGCGGAGGCCCGGTCCGCGCGGCGGAATCAGGCGCGTGATCTTGCCCGGCGAGGGAAAAAAATTATTGTCCGGGTCTTCGGCATAAATACGACACTCGATGGCGTGTCCCCCCAACACGATCTGCTCTTGTGCGAACGGCAGCGGCTCTCCCGACGCAATGTGCAGTTGCAAATGGACGAGATCAAGCCCGGTAACCAGCTCCGTCACCGGATGCTCCACCTGCAGCCGCGTGTTCATCTCCAAAAAATAAAAATTCTTCTCCGCATCCACCAGAAATTCCACCGTGCCCGCATTGGTGTACCCGCTGGCGTGTGCCACCTTCACCGCCACCTCGCCCATGCGGCGGCGCATCTCCGCATCCACCACCGCC
>JBDTLH010000098.1:0-8785 GCA_039934875.1 Acidobacteriaceae bacterium
CTCGAAGCTATCAGCGAGCAATCCTGTAACACCTTCGCGCACCACCTCGGGAACCGCCCCCCGCCGCAATCCAATCACCGGAGTTCCGCACGCCGCCGCCTCCATCGCCACCAGCGAACTCGTCTCCGCGACCGTACTCGTCAGCAGCAGCGCCTTCGCGTGGCGCAGCAGCCCCAACTTCTCCGCAAACGACGGACTGTCGATAAATCGCGTCCTCTGCTTCGCCCGACGCAACCGCGGTAGCACCTCGCGCGCATGAAACTTCTGATGATACAGAAACGGGTACACCGCCCCCGCCACAATAATCCGCTCGCCCGACGCATACGCCACATCAAGCGCATGGTGCGGTCCCTTCTCCCCGCAAATCCGTCCCAACCACAGAAAATATTCCCGCTCCTCAGAGACGACCGGCTCACTCACGAATTTGCTTAAAGTTATACCGTTCGGCGCAAGAAACAGGTTTTGAATTTTACCGAAATCATGCATGTGCGACGCAGAGACGCACGAAAATGAGACGTTTTTTGCCGTTTTTTTCCATGTATTTTCAGGATAATAGCTCCGCGGAAGGTGCAACGTCGCCAGCGCCGGACACCCCACCTCGGCCGCCATCTGCCAAAAACTCCCGCTCATATCATGGATCAAACCAAACGGTCTCCCGCTGGCCCTGTGCTCCGCAACTGCTTGAAAGATAAGCCTGTTATGCTCCTGCTCCCGCTCCGCAAGCTGCTCCGCGACCGTCGCCGGAGCCCCCGTCTCCACCAGTCCCCCCGCCACCTGCGACCCATTGGCCGCCGCCGTCCACGTGTCGTATCCACGCTGAAAGAGCTCATTTTCCAGGGTCACCAGCACCTGCTCCGCCCCCCCTGGACTGTGCTCCGAGATTGCCAACAGCGGATACGAGACGAACAGTATCTTCTTGCAAGTCATTGATTCGTATGCTGGTTAGAGGGTGCCGCAGAATCGAATTGTTGGAAGGCACGGCATAAATCCTGGGGAGTAATCGGCCATTCCCAGGCCTCATAATTGAGCTTTCCAGGATGCGGAGGCTGGGCAAAATCGTACTTCGCCTGCACCCGAAAACGCTCCAATTCCGGTCTGAAACCACCACTTAACGTGGTAAATTGCGATCGATATTGCGCCAACATCGCCTTTTTTCGCGCTAAAACCTCATCTTTTATCTCCAATTCGACCGAATGGCCCGAATCGCAGGTCCACTCCTGAAAGTGCGGCATATCGTTGCTGCGGTGGTAGAGCGGAGACTCAAAGACCGGAACCTGCAGTCGCGCGCCGAGCCGGGCGGCGAGAAAGGCCGCGCAATCGTGGTCGGGATGTCCGCCCTCGTAGGCCATGGTGAGCAAAGCATCGGGATGAAATCGCTGACTGAATTCGAGCAGCTCTTCAAAGGCGCGCGGCAGCACGCGGTAGAGTTGTTGATCGGCAAATTCATGCGGAGAGGCCTCATATTCACGCAGAAATAGCGCCTGTTTGACTCCCACCGCCGCCAACGCCGAGACTGCTTCGTGCTGGCGCAGGCGTGCATAGGCCTCGCGGCTGCCGTATTTCCGCCACCAGAATTCAGCTTCGGGGGCCCCGTCGGTGGCAAAGGCGACGCACGGCCCACGCATGAACTGCATCAGGCCGCCGCAAACGATGGTCTCATCATCAGGATGCGCGACCACCACCAGGGTCCGTCCCAATAGCGGCTGCAGAGCTGCGGGTAAGCTTTCGGCGGCCGGTTCGTTATACTGCGCTCGCATGATAAATTCTGAGATTCCAGTTGCACCGTCTGAGTTGCAGAACGAAATTCACCGTCTGTACGGGATGGGCGCCGCCGCGAAATCCGAGCCTTACGCTCTGCGCGCGTTTGAGCAACTCCGCGATGCCTTGGAGCGAGGTGAGGTACGCGCCGCCCAGCCGACGGCGGAAGGCAAGTGGCGCACCAATGAGTGGGTAAAAGAGGGAATTCTGCTGGGGTTTCGGATCGGCGAGTTGGTGGATTCCGGCGGCCCCCGAGCTACAGACGCGCTTACTTTCGTGGATAAATCCACCTTCCCCGCGCGCCGCTTCAGCACCGCCGACCAGGTGCGTATCGTCGCTGGAGGTTCGTCTGTGCGCCGCGGGGCGTATCTGGCGCCGGGAGTGATCTGCGCGCCTCCCATGTTCATTAACACCGGCGCTTATGTGGGCGAGGGCACGATGATCGATTCACACTCTCTGGTCGGCTCCTGCGCGCAGATCGGCAAGCGCGTTCACCTCTCCGCCGCCGCACAGGTGGGAGGAGTGCTGGAGCCGATCAATGCGTCTCCGGTGATCGTCGAAGACGATGTTCTGGTGGGAGGAAATTGCGGCATCTACGAGGGAACGATTGTGCGCCGCCGCGCGGTGCTGGCGGCTGGCGTCATTCTGACTCGCGGAACGGCAGTCTATGACATAGTGCGCGGCGAGGTATATCGTGCCGATGCGAACCGCGCGCTGGAGATTCCCGAGAATGCGGTGGTTGTCCCGGGCAGCCGCGCGATCCACAAAGGCAGAGCGGAAGAGTGGGGATTGTCTTTATATACACCTGTGATTGTGAAGTATAGGGACGAGAAGACGGACGCGGCGGTGGCCCTGGAAGATATTTTGCGTTGAGGCGAGAGCGGTACACCGAGGGTACGGAGTACGCACCGAAGCCGAAGATTGAGTTCGGCCAGCCGACATTTTAGAATGGATGCATGTGTGGACGAGTTGCATTCCGAAGCAGCAGGCGGAAGCTGGAGGAGGCGTTTGCAGCCGAACTCACTGAAGAGTTCGCGCCGCGCTACAATCTTGCTCCGACGGAAGCGATGCCGGTGGTGGTTCAGGAGGAAGAGCGCCGGGTGTTGAAGCCGATGCGGTGGGGATTTGTTACCCCGACTGCTCTGCTCATCAATGCGCGGGCGGAGTCGATCGCCAACCGGCCTGCCTTTGCAGAGGCGTTCCGGCGCAGGCGCTGCCTGATCGCGGCGGACGCTTTCTACGAGTGGAAGAGGAGCGGTCGAGTGCGGCAGCCATTCTTGATCGAGTTGTCGGGCGGCCAGACGTTTGGACTCGCGGGGATATGGGAGTGCGCCGACGTGGCCAGGTGCTGCATTATCACCACCGAATGCAATGACCTGCTGCGTCCTATACACGACCGCATGCCGGTGATTGTGCCGCAGAATGATTACGCAGCCTGGCTCAATCCTGCAGGCGAGTTAAGCGCGCTGAAGCCGCTGCTCAAACCATTTCCAGCAGAGGAGATGCAGATGTATCCGGTGAGCACGGCGGTGAACCGCGCCGGGTATGATGGCGCAGATTGTGTTGTTCCGGTGAGGGAAGCGCAGACCAGTTTGTTTTAGGGTGGGATCGAAGGTTATGGGCGGAACGAAAATTCCGTAACAAGGCTGCTTCCCGCAGACAAGCTGCGGCAGGCATTCGCGACCGCACGGTGGGCCCATCTAGTTTGCTGTTGTTGGGAGAGGCGTGCTCCCCGTAGTGGAGATATTCGGATGAGGATCAAAGGCCTACTCGTTCAGAATTGCGGATGGCACCACCAGATCGCGAATGAAGTTCAGTGGGGATTCCGCAGGTGTGAATCAGGCGCGATTAAATGGCCGCCGCCCGTTATGAATCGTCTAAAAGAGCGCGGTTCAGCTTCTGGGAGGCTGGAACTGAACCGCGCGCCTCAGGCTATACAACCTTTCGTGCCCGAGTCTGGATTTCTTCTTCGACATTCCTTTCATGGGGACGTACGGCGTGTGCCCCTCCGGTTACGGCCGCAATCATGCCGAGGAGGAGCGTAACGAACAACCACCAGCCGCCGGTAGTAATAACATGCACCACATAACCTTCGCTCGCACTGGCCTGAGGGGTTGCCGAAGCAGTCGATATCACTGACATGCTTACGATCAGAGCGGTCGTAAAGAGGCACATGCCATAGGTAATCGATCCATGCCAGGCGCCAGATGTGCGGTCAGGCGAGAACTGGCTCGAAACTCGTCCGGCCAAATGCAGGGCGATAATGGTCAGGATTACCATCCATATACCGAGACCCGCGCTAAACCTGGACCGACCGGGTTTGCTGAACTCGGATTGATAGCGCTTGCGAAAATTGCCGCGCCGAGTACCCCGAAAGTAATTTCGATCGCAAGGAATACGAAGGTTCCCGCAAAAATGGATGACCATGAAAAGCTTGCAAGTGGCCTTAGAGTTAGATTAGGTGTCATAGTGATCTCCTTTTCTACTTCTTCACTTCTAATGCTTACCTTAGGTAAATCTGGATTCCGCTGCTCCGCACAAGGTTGTCAGGAGTTAGAAGTGACCAATAAATCTGTTGTCTAGGCAACAGACGCCATCGTTATATTCCCATAAGGTAGCTGGCTAAACGCCCCGTGCGTAATCGATCTTCGTCGAAATGCGACCGGAGTTCGCCATGGTCGCATCTCAACGCCCCGATGGTGATGGAATGCCGGCAATCGTTGTGTTGCACGTAGGAATTGACTCGACACTCTTGACCTCTCGTAGCGAGGTGCTACGGCGCGCGGGCTTCATCATCGTGCCTACCGCCTCAGTGGCCGAGGCGATGCGAATATTTCTTTCGGGCGACTTCGATATGGTTATCGTGTGCCATTCCACTTCGGCTGCGGAGAGAAGAGCGTTGGTGAACCTTGTTCACAGCCATAGCTCCTCGGTTCCCGTCGTACTGGTCACGATGTTTCCCGAACAAGATTTCATCGTTGATGCGGTCGTCGATAATGAGCCTAAGGAATTGGCGCGGGAGTTGGCACGAGTACTAGATCAATATGGGCCGCCACACAAAATCGCTTGATTAGGTGCGCCTGCCCTCATTGTTACTCCAGCGATAATGAGAGTTTTCCCTTGAACAACGCCTGTCACTCGTCATTGCGCGGTGTAGCCGCCGTCGATGACCAGGGTTGTTCCGGTAATGTACGATGCATGACTGCTGCAAAGGAAGAGCACGGCGGCGGCGATCTCCTCCGGTTTGCCGAGGCGGTTCAGCGGGTTATAGGCGGCGACCTGTTGCAGACTCCAGCCTAACGATTTCCAGGCGTCCAGAGCTAATTCGGTAGCCACGCTGCCACAGCACAGAGCGTTGATCGTGATTTTATCTTTGGCGGCGGAGAGGGCGGTCGATTTGGTCAGCCCAACGACTCCCGCCTTGGCTGCCGAATAGGGAGCGTTGATGGGAATGCCCACCACCGCTCCGGCGATTGACGACATATTGACGATAGCGCCTCCGCCGGCTGCCGCGAGCGCCGGCAGTTCATATTTCATGCACAAGAACGCGCCGCGAAGATTGACGCTTATCATCGTGTCGAAGTCGGCGGTGGTCTGCTGATCGAGCGGAGCGAGATGGTCCACTCCGGCATTGTTGAATGCGCAATCGAGGCGTCCGAAGGCGCTCACCGCAGCTTCGACAAGTTTCTTAACGTCCTCTTCCTGCCGCACATCAGTCTGGACGAAGAGCGCATGACCGCCCGACGCGGTAATGCCGTCCACCACGCGCCGGCCCTCGGTCTGGCGCCGCCCGGCGATGATCACCGTGGCGCCGTAGCGGGCGAACATGACTGCGGTCGCTTCTCCGATGCCGGATGTGGCGCCCGTGACCAGGGCGACTTTCCCCGAGAAATCGATCATGCGTCCCTCCTGCTCTCGTCTTAGTGGTCGCGCCAGAGGATCGCCGAAATGGTGCCCTGGTCCTGGAACGCCTGCAGCAGGCCATCCAGAGCATTGACCTTCACGTTGTTCACGACCAGCATGTACACCAGATGTTGTCCACTTTTGGTGTCGATGTAGCCGCCGAATGCCTGCCCCTTTACCAGCATGCCGCCCGATTCAGTGCCCACCACGTAACTTCCGGGCTTGGCGAAGATGTGCCCAGTCGCGCCTTTGAGGGTGGGATTGGACTTGAAATCAGTCACAAACCCAAGTGAGCCGTCAACGCCGAGTATAGGCAGGGAATGCAGATAGACAGGGAAGTCGGGTTTTGTGGACATCACGGATAGCATTTTTGTTACCGCCGGGGTGATTGCGGTGGTCTCCCCGCCGCCACTTCCATCCAGGAAATGATATTCGTCGGGCTTGATTCCGTAATGCGATGAAAGATTTTTCTGCTCTACACGCAGAGCATCCTTTTCATTGTTAACGCCTTGGGTCAGTCCGTAGAGGAGGAGGCTGGTGTCCGCGCCGATGTTGTAGCTGACCTTGAGAATGAATTTTGCATTATCGGAATAGGGGAGTCCAATGAGCTGCGCAACTTTGGTCCAGTGGGGCGCCACGTTTCTGGGCGGAAGCAGTTGCACCGGATTTTCGGCGACGTCCGGCGCATCTACCTTCACGCCCGCCGCTTCGAGTTCCTGGATGAGAACGGTGCGCGCATAGTTGGAGGGCTTGGTGATGCGGAAGGTCTGCACCAGAGGAAATTTATTGGTAAGCGGAGGAACGAAGTCGATGGGCAGTTGACCGGTGATGGCGGCTGTGCAATCCGGCCTGCCGATGCATTGCGGGTATTCGGGGTCCAAGGTCAGCGTGCTCTTCGAACCCGGACCGCTGGTGATCAGAGTGTTGCGCACGTCCAGCGCCGGAGAGACGGGACGCCACTTCACGGACGCGAGATTGCCCTCGCTGGTGGGGTGAATCGTGAGGTCCACCACGTCGTCGTTGACGAATGCGGGCGTGACATTGAATTGTTGGCGGAAGTTGAAGGGCTGAAAGAGCCGGTCGTCCACGACTACATTGCCCTTTACTTCTTTTATGCCGGAGGCTGCGGTCTGCCGCGCGAGCTCACGATAGCCTTGCAGTGGATTCGGCTTGGTGAGCTCCGCGTTGCCCAGCGAGTCGGCTTCGTTGTGATCAAAATCGGTAACTGCGATGGTGCCGTCGCGATTGGTTCTGCCATCCATGGTCAGGTCGCCCGATGCAACCATGACAAGGTTGCCGTGAAGGACGCCGTCGTCATCCACTCGACCCTGGCGAAAGACCGGGGTGTTGTAGGTGTGATGAGGGCCGATTTCGTTCAACAGTTCTCCGATGGTGAAGGTCTTGCGCACGGACCCTATATAAAATTGCTTCTGCGGCTTGAGGTCGATCAATACCTTTCCGCTGTGGAGATCAACGACGCGCAGGCCCCAGCTTGCGTCCTTATATAAAGGCTTGTCGAACACGGCCTGAATGTCAGCAGGTACATCGCTCGCTGCGAACGCTGCGCTGGTGAAGGTTGCTGCAAGCGCAGTGATGACGAGAAGGAATATGGAAGCTTTCGCGTGTTTCATCCGAGGTCTCCCCAATGGCGGGATGAGGAACCGGCTTTCTGCCGCAGCGTCCGCCTGCGCCGAAGCAAGCAGGATTCAGTCAAAATTGACATTTGAATCCCGATAAAGAGTTGCACATGCCGGGGCGGATGTAAAGGCATGGCCGTCATCACGGTGTAGTAACATCGCAAATAGATGCCCAAAGGCAAATTACAGCTCATTCCTCTAGGCGGACTCGGCGAGTTCGGCATGAATTGCATGGTGGTGCGCTATGGCGATGACATCATCGTCGTGGACGCCGGCCTGATGTTTCCCGAGGCCGAACTGCTGGGCGTGGACATCGTGGTTCCAGACATCACATATCTGCTGGAAAACCGCGGCAAAGTGCGTGGCATTGTGCTTACTCACGGCCATGAAGACCATATCGGTGGACTGCCGTGGATACTCGCTGAACTGAACGTTCCGGTTTATGGCACCGAGTTCACGCTGGCGCTGCTCGAAAATAAGCTGGAAGAGCACGGGCTGCTCAAGACGGCGGAGCTGCGCGAGATCGTCCCCGGAGAGCGTTTCAAAGTCGGCATCTTTACCATCCATCCCATTCAGGTGACGCACTCGATTGTGGATTGCGTTTCGCTGGCGATTCACACGCCGCTCGGGGTGATTATTCATACCGGTGACTTTAAAGTCGATCCCACGCCGACCGACAACAAGCTGTTCGATCTGCACACCTTCGCCGAGTATGGCAAGACCGGGGTGCTGGCGTTGTTGCAGGATTCGACTAATGTGGAGCGCCCCGGCTATACCCCGAGCGAGCGGGCGGTGGCGCGGCGGTTGGATGAAGTGTTCTCGCGGGCCGAGCGCCGCATCTTTTTCTCCTGCTTTTCGAGTTCCACGCACCGCATCAAGATCGCGATTGAACTCGCGCAACGCAACGGGCGCAAGGTCGCGCTGGTGGGGCGCTCGATGAACGAATCGACGATGATCGCGCAGGACCTGGATTACGTGGATATTCCCGACGGGCTGCTGATTCACCCCGGGCAGTTGCGCGATTATCCCGCGGAGAAGGTGCTGGTGATGATCAGCGGCACCCAGGGCGAACCGATGTCGGCGCTCTCCCGCGCCGCCGTTGACAACCACAAGCACGCGCGCATCGAGAAGGGCGACACGGTGGTGCTCAGCTCGCGCATCATTCCCGGCAATGAGAAGGCGATCTATCGCGTGATCGACCATCTCTATCGCCGCGAAGCCGAAGTGGTGTATGAAGGCGATGGCGGCGGCGCGCCCATTCATGTGAGCGGACACGCCTCGCAGGAAGAGTTGAAGCTCATCATGAACCTGGTAAAGCCGCGATATTTTATTCCCGTGCATGGTGAATATCGCCAGTTGCGCCGCCATGCGCAGATGGCACAGTCCATGCAGAACGCGGTGGGGCAGGTCATGATGATCGAGAGCGGAGACGTACTCGAACTGGACGAATTGGGCGCCCGCAAAGCAGGACGCGTGACGGTGGGGCT
>JBDTLH010000099.1:0-5225 GCA_039934875.1 Acidobacteriaceae bacterium
GGTGGTCGATGTTAAACCCGGTTCGGTGGCTGAGGACATGAACCTCACTCGCGGGGTCGTCATCCTCGATCTGAATCGTAAGCCGGTTACGGGAGTCGAAGATTTCCAGAACCGGATCAACGCGCTCAAGAGTGGTGATGACGTGGTAATGCTGGTGCGGTATCCGGGACGCGGCGGCGGTTCGGTGCTGTTGTCGGGTACGATGCCGTAGAGCAGCAATTAGCAATTAGCAATTAGCAATTTGTGCCGCAGATGAACGCTGCGGCACAATTGCTTGCTGTTCAAATGGGGTGATCCGGTTTAAGCTGGTGAAGTTGAGCGGCAAATGAAATTTGGAGTTTACAGGTTGCGCAATCATTCGACCGGATTCTTCGTCTTGTTGTGCTTACTGCTGGCGGTGCCGTCGTTTGCACGGACGGCGCCCAGAGGAGCGGCGCAGAGCAAGGCCAAAGTCACCTCAGTACACAGCGCGCGCCACCGACATGGCAAAAAGGCGAAGCGGGCCGGGGTGTGGAAGAAGCATGGGCAGCAGGAGATTGACGCGCAGAGGACGCGCGACATCCAGGAGGCGCTGATTCGGCAGAATTATCTGAGCGGCGCGCCGAGCGGCACTTGGGACAGCGACACCAAGGCGGCGATGCAAAAATTTCAATCCGACCAGGGATGGCAGACGAAGCGGGTGCCGGATGCGCGCGCGTTGATTAAGCTTGGGTTAGGGCCGAACCACGAAGCGAATACCTCGATGCAGGTTGCAGGGGCGGCGGGGCGGGTCGCGGAGAAGCCGCAGCGGTAGAAGCTATCAGCTACCGGTAGCTGGTAGCTGGGATGATGAGTGCTGGCAGGGCCGACCCTCCGCGCTGATTGCCGAGTGCTGAGTGCTCCCCCTCAGTTCGCGGCTGAATTCGCGCGGGATTCGCGCTCTTGAATTTCGCTCATCTTCAATATCAATTCTTCGGCGCTGAAAGGCTTGGCGAGAAAATTCTCGCGGTTGAGCAGACCGGACTGCGCCAAGCCGTCAGGAGTGTATCCCGACATGAAGAGGACGTTCATGCGGGGGCGCAGGAGTTTGAGGCGCTCTGCGAGTTCAATCCCATTCATGTATTCGAGCGAGAGATCGGTGAGCAGCAGGTTGATCTCGCCGGGGTGACGTTCGCAAAAGATGATCGCTTCGCCGGGATGGCGCGCCTCCAGGATGTGAAAGCCGCGGCGTTCCAGCACCTCGCGCACCAGGGAACGGACGCTTTCTTCGTCTTCCACCAGCAGCACGGTGCCTCGGGAATAGAGATCGATGACTGGAATGATCGCGCTGCTTTCGCTGGGGCTGATATTGAGGCTGGCCGCTTCATCGACACGGGGCAGAAAGATGCGGAAGCCGGAGCCCTGTCCAGGTGTACTTTCCACGGAGACGAACCCGTTGCTCTGCCGCACAATGCCGTAAACCGTGCTGAGGCCGAGTCCGGTGCCTTTGCCAATCTCCTTAGTGGTAAAGAATGGTTCAAAGATGCGGTCACGGACCTCCTTGCTCATGCCGGCGCCGGTGTCACGCACACAGAGCATAATAAAATTCCGGTCGCGCGATTCGCGGTAGTCGCTGCCGCCGTCGTTCCAATGTTCAGCGAACGGGGGCTCGTCACCGCGCACGTTAGCGGTCTCAATCAGGATGTCCCCGCGGCTGCCGATGGCGTCGCGTGCGTTCACGGTGAGGTTCATGATGATCTGCTCGATCTGTCCGGGATCGGCTTTGATCGCGCCGAGCGCGGATTGGAGCTTGAGGACGATGCGGATTTCATCGCCGGCCACGCGCTTAAGCAAGCCCTCCATGCCGCGCAGAATGGAATTCAAATCCAGCACTGTGGGAGTGATTACCTGCTGGCGGCTGAAGGCGAGCAGTTGCCGGGTAAGGTCGCCGGCGCGGGTGGCGGCGCGCCCAATCTCCTCGATCTGAGCGCGCACATCGGCGTTGTCATGGACTTGAGGATGCCCCAGCGCAAGTTCGCTATAGCCCTTGATGACGGTCAGCAGATTGTTGAAATCGTGCGCGATGCCTCCGGCAAGTTGTCCGACAGCTTCCATCTTCTGGGAGTTGCGGAGATGGGCCTCGAGCGCGCGCCGCTCGGTAATGTCTTCGACAATCATCTCGAAGCCACTGGGCGAATCAGGGCTGCTGAGAAAGCGCCCGCTCAAGCGCACCGTAATTACACGGCCGTCCTTGCGCAGCCAGAGGGCCTCGATGTTTTCGATGCGGTGTTCCTGCTGATAACGCTCCAGCAGCAGCCTGCTCCCGTCTTTTTCCCAATAGAGTTGGCGTGAGAGGCTGATGGCGAGCAGTTCCTCCGCTGAGGCATAGCCCAGCATGCGCACCAGCGCTGGGTTTACCTCGAGGAAGCGGTCGTCGATGCAGGAGGAGCGATAGATGCCATAGACAGCGCTCTGGATCAGCGAACGGTGGCTTTGCTCCGACTCGCGCAGGGCCTGCTGGCTGGATTCCCGTTCAATGGCGGCGGCGATATGGTGCGCCACAAACGTCAGCACCTCGAGATCGCTTGCAGTGTAGCGATGGCCTTCGCTGTAGCTCTGGAGCGCAATCACGCCGATGGCTTGGCTGCCCTGAAAAAGAGGTGCGCCCATCCAATCAATGGAGGGGGCGCCAAGCAAGTCGATCTCGCCCGAAGCCTCCAATTGATTGGATATTTTCAAGTCCGCCAGGAGTGGCTTTGCAGTGCGGATCACATATTCCGTAAGTCCCTTGGCCAACTCACGCTCCTGTGGTTGGGGCTCCTGCTGATCGACGAAGTACTTGAACTGCAATCTCTTGCGGGCTGTGGCGCGATCATCCTTAAGCACCGCGATATAGAAATTTTCCGCGTACATCAGTTCGGAGAGGATCTGGCGCAGCGAGTGATAATAAACCTGCGGCTCAAGAGGAGAATTGGTCAGGCTGGCGATGCGATAGAGCGCCGATTGCAAATCTTCGCCGCGCTTGCGTCCGGTGATGTCCAGCAGGGTGCCTTGCACCAGCAGTTCGGCGCCCGGCTCAGGCTCGAACAAGACCGCGTTCTCCAGTATCCACACCTCGGAGCCGTCGGCGTGGCGGCAGCGGCTGACAAAACCGCTTACGTTGCCGTCGCGGCGCAATGCATCAATGAAACGCGTCCGGTCCTCGTCACAGAAATAGAGCCGGCTAGCGTTCTGATGAATGAGATCAAGCCGTGACCGATAGCCAAAGACCTTTGCTACCGCATTATTGCAGTCGAGGATGCGCCCATCCAGCCGGGACACATAGACGCCGGCGAGATTGCGGGTGAATAGAAAACGATACTTGCGCTCCGACTCACGCAGGTCGGCCTGCGCCTGATCGCGGTCGGCGATAGGGCGAAAGCTGCACGCCAAGCCACAGCGTTCGCCGCCCTCGAAGTAATGGCTGCTGGCCACCTCGAAGAGGCGGTAGCTTCCATCCACATGGCGCGCCCGCAATTCAATGGGCGGATTATTGCGGTAGTCTTCTATCCCCAGCCGAATGCCTTCGAGAGCGGCTGGCACATCGTCGGGATGGATAAAACTCAAAGCGTTTTTGCCCACCAGCTCTACCGGAGTGTAGCCAAGTACGCGGGAGACTGCGGGAGCGATAAATTTCACGATGCCGTCGTCAGAGATGACAGTGATGAGATCGATGGCGCTTTCGACCACATAGCGGAAAATCTCCTCGCCCTTGCGCATTGCCGCTTCCGCCTGTTTGCGGGCGGAGACGTCCACGGCGCTGCCGAGAACGGCGCGCCTTCCCTCATAAGAGACACTGGAGGCGCTGAAATCGACCCAGCGGTGCTCCCCGTCTTTGCGGCGGAAGCGGAATTCATAGCGCGAGGCGACTGCTTCACCGCGCAGGCGTTCTGCCGCGTTACGGGCGACCATCTCCACGTCTTCCGTCGCCACCAGATCGCGAAGACTGATCGTGCGCAGCTCGCCGGCGCTGTATCCGGTGAGCTCTTCCGCGGCAGGATTGACCCAGGGGAAGCAGTCGTGAGTATAGATGAATACCGCCGTCGGAGTTAGCTCCGCCAGCGCCCGCAGTTGATCGCCATCGGCGTGCACTGCCAATCGGGGCCGCAGGTGATCGGTGGGAAGGAAGGGGGGAAGAAAGCTCATTGCTGCCGCTCCTCCGATTGTTCCACATTTGTCGCGGATACGCTAAAACTTTGTATTTGTGAATTGACCGCCAAGTCACTCCATCTCTGCTACCTTGGACGCAATATGTTTCGCCATCCGACGTTATTCGCCGTATTCGCGCCCCTGTTGCTGAGCGCACAGACCGTTCCCAGAGGCCTGCCCAGCACTAAAAAGCTGGGAGAGGTCACGGGCCATCCGCGGAGAGTCAATGCCATGCCGACCACGGCAGCGGTGAGCCCGGATGGCAAGCGCATCGCGTTCGTGCACACAGCCTATGGAGCAGAGGCCAATGATAATCAACAGTCCATCACGTTGGCTGATGTTACCGGCGGCGCTTTGGTCGAATACAACGAATCCCGGCTCAAGCTCAAGGCCCAGCAGAGCTATTCGTTCGGAGCGGCATTCAGTACCGATTCACAGCGATTATATGTGCCATTCGGATCCATCACCGATCCCAGCGGCAAGGGGGCGAACGCCACGGGCAATGCGATCGGCGTGTATGAAGTGACGGGAACCAGGCCCAGGCTCGAACGTCTGATCGTTCTTCCGCCGCGGGAACTGCCGCCAGGGAAGGGCGCGCTTCCAATTGCAGCAGGCATAACAAAAATGCAGCAGGTTTCATTTCCCGCGGGGATTGCGGTCTTCGCGTCCGGTGGAAGAGAGAAGCTGTTGATTGCCGAGCAGCTCTCCGATACGGCGGCGATAGTGGACGCTGCCAGCGGTAAATTGGAATCGCGCATTGATTTGGGGGAGAGTGGCGCGGTGCCGTCGGCATATCCTTATGGCGCAATTGTCGATGCCAAGCGCCATCGCGGGTACATCAGTCTGTGGAACGGATCGCAGGTGGTCGAGGTTGATCTGATTGAGGGGAAGCTGACACGCCGCTTCCGGCTATCGCCTCCGGAAAAGCCGACCGGCGCCAGCTCTCATCCCACTGCGATGGTCTTGAGCCGGGACCATCACGTCTTGTATGTGGCTCTGGCGAATCGCGACGAGGTCGCCTCAATCCGGCTCGACAACGGCGGCGGAAACACAGAGTTTGAGCGCACCACGCCCACCGC
>JBDTLH010000100.1:0-3679 GCA_039934875.1 Acidobacteriaceae bacterium
GCCATAATGCCTCCTGTGCCGCAGATTCTATAACGAATCCAACTCAGGAGGTGAGGCAGAACGCCACAATTGTCTGCTCGTCCATCTCCGCTTGGGGGAGTTGCCGCAGCAACTCAGATTCGAGTCCCGCGGGATCGGGGAGCAGTTCGCAAGCTGCGATCTGCCCTTCGCTTGCTCCGTGATAGCACAGCTCGCAGTGGCCGATTCCGCCCTCGGAGCGCAGCGGAGGCCCGAAGACGCGGCACGTCATAGGACGAAATTCATAGACCTCGCAGAGGCCGGTCGAAAGGTCGAGCGCGGGACACGGTTCGTCGTTGGCAAACTCCTCAAATGCTGCGTGGCCCGCTTCCGATTGATCGAGTATCCCGGTCTCGGTGTTGCCCGGGAAATCGCGGCCCACGCGCCGCAGATAGTTGTGCGCCCGCTCCCGCACACGGTTTGCCCGCTGAGGGTCGAGGGTTTCAAGTATCTCCATGCCATGGCGCAAGCGCTGGGCATCGAGCGCATTAATTGCGAACGCGCCGATGCAGCACTGCGTACATCCGGGACGGCAGACCAGCCACTCTCCGCTGCGCCGGGCGGCATCGGCGAACGCCGCATCGACGGTCTGCACCAGTTCGCGGTCGCGACGGGGAAGAGGCATCAGAAAACTATTCGTTGGTGAGCATCGGCAATGGCCCTTCGACCTCGACTTCGCCGTAGCGGCTGAAATATTTCAGGTTGCGCCGGTAGCAGTGGTCCTTCTCAAGATCGTAAGCCACGCAGGAATCGATGGGACGCGAATACACGTGCAGGCTTACGCATCCCGTCTTCCCCGGGTTCTCGATCTGATGGATGGTCTGCAGCTTATCCACGGTAATGATCTTGTGGTTTGAGCCGCAGGGTTCCGAGTGCTGCTTTTCGATATCGAGATGATGGCCGCCGGCGAGGCAATCTATGCCCACGACATTCTGCCGCTCTGGGTTGCTGCATCCCAGGTACTTGAAGTTGTGCACCACTACTTCGCCTTCGGGCACCGACATCCAGCCGAGCTGTC
This sequence comes from Acidobacteriaceae bacterium, assembly GCA_039934875.1. Lineage (GTDB taxonomy): Bacteria > Acidobacteriota > Terriglobia > Terriglobales > Acidobacteriaceae > JBDTLH01. Next base: position 1,037 of record JBDTLH010000100.1, read on the forward strand.
CGTTGTGGCTGTGGATCGCAGTCTTCTGACCCGCCTTCCAGCAGATTGCCATTACCTCGAACTGCTCATCGCGATAGATCAGGTTGCGGGTGTAATAGGAATCTCGCCAGAAAACGTAGGGACGCACCGCATCCATCGAGATCGGCGCCTGCTCCATGAAGTGTTTCACCTCGGCCTGGGTAATCAAGTCCGATTCGAAAGACTTCAGCCCTTCGATCAGGTCGTCCACGGAGGTGCGTAGCGGATGGGGCACAGGTTAAGGATAGTCTGGTTGGGGGCAGCGGACAAGCGGGAAGAGTCGCGGGTCGCGGACGGGGTCACGGGTCGCGGGTCGCGGGCTGAAGCATACGCTGCAGTCCCCTGCGTTAGCTCGTGGCCCGTGACCCCTTAGCTCTCACGCTTTAGCTCGTGACCCGCGAGCCCTTAGCTCTCACGCTTTAACCCGTGACCCGTGACCCCTCAGCCCTATTGCGGATCAGTCGGACTCTTGACCGACTTGACATTCTCCGGACGCTCTTTGCGCGGCGGCAGCGGCTCGGTCGGCGGCTGGAAATAACTGCGCGTGACCGCCGGCCGGCCCACCGGTTCAATTGCATTCAGATGGTGCTTGCGCAGGGCTTTCATGATCTCTTCTTTATCGCGGATCTCGTCGCGCGCCAGCCGGGTCAATGCTACTGACATGATGTCCGAATGGTGCAGGTCGGACATACCCGGCTCGCGACGCATCTGCAGCCACAACTTATGCACCGTCTGCACATCTTCCGCCGCGAGCGTGGGGATGTGCGGGCCGAGGTGATACATCTCCACCGACATATCCGGTTTTACGATCTGAAAGACGAAGCGGCGCTTGGGTTCCGGCAAAGATTCCCATGCCTGGCCCAGACGGAACGCCTGCTCTTCCGCCGTCATCTTGGTGGAGAGGCCGGCAACGACCGCGGATGCGCTTAACTGGTTCGCCGTCTGCACAATCGCCGACCACACATCGCGCGCGGGCACCACCACCAGCGAAATGGTCTTGCCGAAATCTTCCGAGATCGAGACGCATTTGGTAAACAACGTCTGCTCATAATCGGAAAAGATCTGCTCGGTGGAGACATCGAACTCGGCGGAGCCGGGGCCGGTCATGCGCGCCGCCAGTACCACCACATCCTGATCGTCGGTATCGACCCGCCGCAATACCCACTTCAAGTGGGTAAGAGTGTTCGCATCGCGCACCGCCACCAGCACGCAGTCGGGACGAATGCCGAGCGACTCCCGCTCTACCCGCTCCTCCTGCACCAGTTGGAAGTGCTCCTTCATGTTGGCGGCATTCTCCGCGTGCTTGCGGCGGTTGATCTTCTCCGAGGTGACGAAGATAAAGAAGAAGACGACTGAGAATATCGATCCGGAGACGGTGGCGACCGACTTGGCAAAGAGGTTGGCAATCGCTATAGAGAACAGGGTCATGGTCACGCAGGCCAGACCGACTGGAATCTCGATGCCGGCAATGCGGAAGTTGACCGGAACCTGCCACGCTCGCTTTTCGCGATTTTTATAGCGCAGCACCAGCATCGAAACCGAGAGCGAGGTGAAGCTCCAAATAATGCCGAAGGCATAGAGTTCGCCAAGTATCTCGACATTGCCGCGACTGATGATGATGACCGCGAGCTGCAAGCCCGCGATCATGTTGATGGTGCGATAAGAGGTGCCGTACTTGCGGTGCGGGATGCGGAACCAGTCCGCCAGTACTCCGTCCTCCGCCATGCGGCTGAGCACGCCGTTCGATCCGATGATGGAGGTGTTGATGGCGCCCGAGAGAATCAAAAAGCCGACGATGACGACGACGGCGCGGAAGATCAGCCGCAGCATCAAAGGGCCGTTCAGGTACATCACCAGGCCGGCGATCAGATTGTTGGCATAGACGGGGACGCGAACGCTATCGGGGATGAGCATGACAGCGAAGAACGAGACCAGCCCGGTGAACAGCGTGCTGTAAATTGCAATCACCAGCGCGGTGCGCTTGAGGTTCACCAGCTTGGGATGTTCGAGTTCGCGGTTGACCTGGGCGAGCGTCTCTTCGCCGGACATCGCGAGGATGGAGTTCCCGGCGGCGATCAGGATTCCGAATAGTCCGAAGGCGTGCGCCAACTTAGAATGCTTCAGGAAACCGATCGCATGTTCGCTGAACGTCAGATTGCCGGGGACAGGAAGCGGCGGCAGATGCACTCCGGGACGGGTGAGCGCGACCCATCCCGCCCAGACCAGCAGAATGACCACCATGACGGTCGTAAGCTGCATGATGCGCAGTGCTTTGTCGCTTGATTCCTCAATGCCTTTGATGTTCTGCCACCAGTAATAAAGAGTGACTATTATGCAGAAGACGGCGGCCAAGGCATTAACGTGATGAATATTAAAAGCATCAGCATTGAAGTAAGTGACCAGATGCGGCGACACCAGACCATGGCGGGCCGCTACCCCCCCGAGATCATCGAGCAGGCCGACAATATACTGTCCGGCGGAGACCCCGGAGATTGGGCCAGTCAGGATGTAATCAAACATCAGCGCAGAGACACTGAGCTTGGCCATCTTGCCGCCCAGCGCTTCTTTCACCACGCGGTAAACGCCGCCGCGGGTGAACATGGTGCAGCTCTCCACGTAAACCGC
>JBDTLH010000101.1:0-12156 GCA_039934875.1 Acidobacteriaceae bacterium
CGCGGAGGCTCTGGGGGCGGCGGTTGCATGGGCGATGGTTGCATGGGCATGGGTTGAACGGGATTGACGACCACATACGGGTTCGTGTGGCCCTCGGTGGGCGCATTCGATTGCAGCAGCTTCACCACTCCAACCACAATCAGCAGCGCGGGTACGATATATATCCCCTCGTGACGGGAGAGGAAGACGATTCCCAGAGTAATCAGAATCGCCGGCCCCATGAGCCCGTGCATCCGGCAGCGGGTGCAGCGGCAGGTCTGGTTGTAGAGATAACCATTGGTCGCCATGGCCTCGGTTACCTCCCGCCCGCGAGCCGGCGCGCAGCCAGCCAGACGCCCAGCGCGATCAGCAGCACGGGCCAAATGAAGCGTCCGCTAAAGTCGAATACGTTGAGCGTGGAGAGCAGAAACAATACTCCCAGACCAATCAGCACAATGGCCGTTACCGGGACCCGCTCCGGCGCAGGTTCGACTTCCACCGCTTGCACCGCTTGCACGGTTTGTACGGGGGCGGCATACGCCTGATAGGCCTGCCTTTGTTCCGGCTGTGGGTAGCTCTGTGTTTGTTCAGGCGTAGTTGCTGCCGACGCGTTGGGCTGCACGGGCATCGGGGGCACATATGATCTAGCAGCTCCCGCCTCAGACCTCATCCCCATATTGTCGAGGGTATGCAGGATGCGCAGGTAGTCGGGCACTGGCTGTCCAAAGCGCAATGCCTTCGCCGTCTGCAGGGCCTCAAACGCCATGTAAACAACGAATCCGGCAAGCCCAATGCCAAAGAAGGCCTGCACCGCGCCATTATCGGTGCTGTTCAGGATGGTAATGATGCCTGCAAAGATGCCGACATGTACGAACCCCTTCGCCACCTGGCCGTTGTACATGGCGCCTACCCCAGGGATCCATCCCAGGATGAATGCCAGCGCCGGATTCGGCGCGGTAGGCAGATAAGCCATTGGCGCGGCCGGTTGTGGCGCGCCGGCGCCCGCCGCCGCTGGTCCGCCATGGACTCGCGCGGCCAGGCAATCCTCGCAATAAATCACCCCGTAAACCTCGCGTTTGGCGGCTTCGCTCAATGGCTTGCCGCACGTCCGGCAGTAGGCGACTACGGCTTCGTTTTGGTTCGCAGTCGTGTTCATGCCTTCCCTCTCGTCTCTTGCATCTCTTGGCGCTGCTGATACTGCATTCTGGTTTTACCTGGGCCCACGAAATTTAACTTGCTTGCCACCTCTGCTACCCTACTCCCGGCTCCGGCGGGCGGACGCGCCTGGCTGGTGTCGTTTTGTTTGCCCGGCGGCTTCTCCGCCGGTTTTTCGTTCTTCTTCACGTTTCGCACCAGTGACTCAAATTCATAGACTACCCGCAGGTTCTGGTAATACTTCAGAACGTGTCCTTCGGCCTCATTCAACTTCACCATAGCCGTGGTGCGCAATGTAGCAGGGCGCAGATTCACCAGGTCCTTCTTAGTGATGCCCGCCACATTCAGAATCAGCGTAATCGAGAAAAAGGCCATCCCCAGACTCATGGCAAAGCGGGGTTGCAGCACCGGGCGGAAGATGCCCTCGCGCATTCTCTTCCACAAACCCACGCCTTGGTTGCTCCCCGGCACTCTCACGGCCAAGCCGCCGTTTGCATAGGAAGTCCTGGCCAGCACATTGTGCACCAGGCCCTCCGGCGGATTTATCTCTTCCAGGCTGCGGAGCGCGGCCATGCCCTGCTCGATCTCGGCGAACATGGGGCCGCACCTGGCGCATGTCCCGGCATGAGCCTGGAATTCGCTCCGCTTTGCCGGAGTGAGCAGCCCATCAAGGGCGTCCGTCAGCAGCGACTCAAAGCTGGCGCAGTCCAAGCCCCCGCCACTCCCGCCTGCTCTTACGCTTTTCCCGAATTGGCTGTCTATTGCCATGCCGTCCGCTGCCTGTCCTTATTTGATACGTTGTAGCACGCGGGCAAGTTCCGCGCGTCCCCGGTTTATCCTCGACTTCACGGTCCCCTCCGGGACTTTCAACGACGTCGCGATCTCTTTGTAGTCCATATCCTGCAAATCCCGCAAAATAACTGCTTCCCGTAACTCGGGCGACAGCTCCTGCAGGCCCCGCTGCACCCATTGCTGCTTCTCCCGTGTCTCCACCCGCTCGTCAGGCCGGGGCGCCCGGTCCTCGATGCGGTCGCTCAATCGTAATCCGGAAGCGGCGCCATCTTGCTCGTTTTCGGGCGATGCGTCCATGGAATCCGTACTTCGGTCTTGCTTGGAGCGGCGGAAGTGGTCCACCAGCAGGTTGCGCGCGACAGTGGTCATCCACGTGGTAAAAGCCGATTTGTCCGGATCGAAGGACGCCAGCGTGCGATAAATTTTGATGAATACGTCCTGGGTGAGGTCTTCGGCATCGGTCATGGAGCCGGTAAAACGGTAGCAGAGATTGAAAACACGCCGGTTGTTCTGCTGGACGAGCAGCTCCCATGCGCCGCTATCGCCCGCCATACACCTGGCCACGAGCGCGACTTGCAACGCTACCTGGGGATCCTGCTCGACCGGCAACCGCCTCTCTAAGAATCGGATGGGTACCGCCGCCAACACCTCTCCTGATACGGATTTCCGCCGGCACCCGTTCCATAAACTGCTCCAACCGCTCTAGCCCCTTTGAAGATGTTGGCAGTGTAGGACATAGCGGGAGAATAGTCACGGGAAAGCCGCGGGCCACGTGGTCGCGAACCGCAGAGAAGCTACTCTTCCTCGCCCTCATACGGATTGCGAATGATCTCGAGCGCCGCATCCACATTTTTCATGCGGACGAACAAACCCAATCCATCCGGCGCGTGCCGCATGAACCATTCAAGGGTCTTCTCCTCCTGGCCCTCGATCTTCGCATCAATATCCAGCGATTCCAGCGCGCTCTTCATGAATAGCGTGCTGCCCAGGTCGGTAAATTCGGCGATCCGGACAAAACGCTCCTTCTCTTCCATCTCCTCCACCGCGGTCTTGTGCGGTGCAAGATTGCGCATATTGATCTCATTCAACAACAATTGCTTGGCCGTATCAGTAAGCTGATCGCGCGCGCCTTCGAGCTTGAGCAGCTCGCCATCGCTCAACTTGGCATATCGTTTCTGTATCTTCGACCACTCTTCCGCTGAGTTCTCCATGCCTTTGGCACCCCTGGCTATTCTATGGCCTCGGTTCGATCTATTTTCGAATCAGGCGGTTTGCGCAGCGGAGTTCAAGTGCATGCTTGCCTTAGTGGCAACCCGCATCTGGCGCAGATGCTCGGGAGAAACTGAGGCCGTCGAAAACAACTCCGGCTTGCCCAGATAGTAGCCCTGGAAGACATCGAATCCCGCAGCCTGGACCTGGCTGAACTCGTCTTCGGTTTCCAGTTTCTCCGCCAACAAAGAGAACTTTCCAAAAAATTCATTCACAATCGCCCGCCGCTGCTTCGCAGTCGTGGAGCGGACATCGACCTTCAATATATCGGCATAGGGCAAAAACCGCCGGTTCGATTCTCCGGGAATGAAGTCATCCAAAGCGATGCGAAACCCAGCTTGTTTCAGCTCCCGGCAAGCCTCCAGGACCTCGCGCTCAGGCTCTACATACTCCAGGATCTCGAGCACCACCCGTTCTGAGGGAAGTAAGCGTATGTCTTCGCCCAGCAACAGCTCGCGGGTGCAATTCAGGTACGCCGCACGATCTCCGCAGATCACGTCGAGGCCGATCATGACGGAGCTGTCAAGCGTCTGCTGCGAAGCGTTCTCGCCCGGACTGATAATGGCGGAGTCTTCCCGGCCGCTGCGAAATAACAGTTCATAGGCGACGGGTTGCCGCCGTTGGTTGAAAATCGGTTGCCGGGCAAGATAGCGCACTTGGGTTCGCCTCACCTTCGGATTCAGTTGCAGCCGCCGCTTTATTCTATTCCAGCCTACAGCAGCTACTCTGTTCGCCTTGAAACACTCTACGCCCTTTGCCTCCGGAAACGAAAGCACTCTTTTGTTTCTTTTTGTATCGCCCGAGTGACCTAAGTTTGTCTCCGATTGTCCCTTAGGGCGGCCAAATGAACCAACTTGCGCACCGGGTTAAGCTCCGATCATGACTCCGTCTTCTGCATCGTTCGTCTAACGATTTACAATCGTAGAGAAACTTGTGCCCGTCAAAGTCAGGATAAAGCCAGCGTCGGCACCCAAGAGCAAGCGGGCGAAGACCCTTCGCGGCCGCCTGGGCTCCCCCATGGCGCGCGGCATCGTCGCCGGCTTCATCATCCTTTGCCTTATCGGATTCGCGCTCTTCGCCTACCAATATGTGAAGTACCAGAAGATTGTGGATGAGCGCATCCGCAAGCCCATCTTCAACAACGCCGCGAAGATCTACGCCGCGCCGCAAGTTGTGCGAGTGGGGGATAAATGGAGCGCCAGGGAGATCGCCAATGACCTGCGCCACGCCGGATACACCGAAGGCGGCGAGCAGGGCGCATCCAAGATCGGCATCTACGGATTGCACGGCTCGAGCGTCGAAGTCAAACCCGGGCCTGAGAGCTACCACGCTCCCGACAGCGCAACTATAGATGTAGAAAGCGGCAAGGTTGCCGGCATCACCGGCGGCAACGGCGATCACCTGACCTCCTACGAGTTGGAGCCGCAACTGGTTACCGGCCTCTTCGACTCCAAAGAACGCTCCAAGCGCCGCCTGATCACTTATGACGAGATGCCCAGGCAGTTGGTGGACGCTATCGTCTCCGTTGAAGACCGCCGGTTTTTTGAGCACAGCGGCATCAACTACTTCCGGCTGGTGGAAGGCATACTCGCGCCGGTGCTCAGCGGACACCGCATGCAGGGGGGCTCCACCCTGACCATGCAGATGGCGCGCGGGTTCTTTCTCAGCAATAAGCGCGACATCCGCCGCAAGATGAAGGAGATGCTGATCGCCATCGAACTCGAACAGCGTTTTTCCAAGAAGCAGATTCTCGAACTTTATGTAAATCAAGTGGACATGGGGCAGCGCGGCTCTTTCAACATCCGCGGCTTCGGCGAGGCCGCGCAGGCGTATTTCGGCAAAGACATTCAATCCGTCAACCTGCCCGAAAGTGCGTTGCTCGCCGGGATCGTCAACGGTCCGACCTATTTCTCGCCCTATCGCCACCCCGAGCATGCGCTCGAACGCCGCAATCTGGTGTTGCAGGCGATGTTTGAGAACAATGCCATCACCAAGGAACAAATGGAGCAGGCCAAGGCCACTCCGCTGAAGCTGGCGCCGCCCAATGTGGATTCGAGCGAAGCCCCGCACTACATTGATCTCGTACGCGATACGCTGCTCGCCCGCTATAAAGACTCCGAACTCAATGATAGCGGTATGAGGATCTATACCGGGCTCGATCCAGACCTGCAGGCGGCCGCCGCCGAAGCGGTCGATGCGGGCATGAAGCAGGTGGACAATCTTATCCGCAAGCAGCGCACCCACAAGATCAAAATCGGCAAAGGCAAGTCCGCGAAGACTGAGATTCGGACCACTACCGGCCCCATGCCGCAGGTTGCGCTGGTGGTCCTTGATCCCCATACCGGCAACGTGCTGGCGCTCCTCGGCGGACGCAACTACGGGGTCAGCCAATTGAACCATGCCACATCGAAGCGCCCCACCGGATCCATCTTCAAGCCCTTCGTTTATGCCGCCGCCATCAACACCGCATTGAGCGGTGACCCCAGCCAGGCCTACAGCCAGGCCAGCCTGGTCGATGGCAGCCTGGGCTGCTTCGACTCCGATCAGGATTTAGAACCCGATAAGGGGCCCTACTGCCCGCGCAACTTCGACCCCAAGTACAGTGTGCCTGATCTCAGCTTCCGCACCGCGCTCGCCCATTCGGTGAATACCGCCGCCATTCGTGTGGCCCAGATGGTGGGCTATGACAAGGTGGCAAACCTCGCGCGCGCCGCGGGTATCCCGAGCGTGCGCGCCACTCCTGCCATGGCCATTGGCGCCTACGACGCCACTCCGCTCGATATGGCGGGCGCCTACACCGTCTTTGCTAACGGCGGTACCCTGATCGAGCCGCAGTTCATCACCTCCGTGCGCGCGGCGAACGGAGAGGTCATTCAGGACTTTACCCCGCAGAAGACCTCTCTGCTCGATCCCCGCGTTGCCTATGTCATGACGGACATGATGGAGGCGGTCATCAATAACGGTACCGCCGCCGCCGTGCGCGCCAGCTTCGCCGCACCCGCCGCCGGCAAGACCGGGACCTCCCACGATGCCTGGTTTGCGGGTTACACCAGCAACTTGCTCTGTATCGTATGGGTGGGAAACGACGACTATAGCGACATCAAGATTGAAGGCTCAAAAGCGGCAGCTCCGATCTGGACGGAGTTCATGAAGCGCGCCTCCGTGCTGCAACAGTACAAGGACATGAAGAGCTTTACTCCTCCCGCCGGAGTCAACCAGCTTCGTCTGGATAAAGTTACCAATCTGCTGGCGGCGCCCTCGTGTCCGGAAGACTACAGCGCATATTTCATCGACGGCACCGGACCGACCACGACCTGCGAGCATCCGGCGGGGGACAATCGCAATATTTTTCAAAAAATCTTTGGTTTAGGAGACAACCAGAAACCCCCTGCCCCGCCCCCGGTGTCTAATACACCAGGGACCAAGGCTCCTGGCCAAACCGGACCGGCGCCACCCCCGTCAGTACCCGGGTCAGCACCCGGACAAACGTCGGCGCAGCCGGCGCAAATACAAAACCCTGCGACTCAGCCCAAGAAACGTGGGTTCTGGGGCAAAGTATTTGGCGCTGGTGACAAATCGAAAGACAAAAAGGCCAGTCCGGCAGATAATAGCAGCCAGCCAAAGGAGCCGTAACCGGTATCCCTGAAGGAGGCTGTATGTTCCCGCGTATCTCGCTTCTGTGCCTCTGTGTCATCGCAGTTTTCTCCTTAACCCTGGTTCCCGATCAGGCTTTCGCCTTCACGTCAATGGGCGCGCAAATCGCCCAGACCACACCCGAACAATTGCGCCGGGTCGAACCTCCCAACCCCAGCGCCACCGCGCAGGAGTTGGAGCGCCGCGGAGACGAGTTGCGCTATTACAAGTTCTACGCCGACGCTGGTGATTACTATCTGGCGGCGATTGCCAAGCACGATAGCGCGGTCGTGCGCAACAAGCTCGGTATCGCCGAATTGAACATGATGCGCTATCGCGACTCGAAAAAAGCTTTCGAGCGGGCCATCAAACTCGATAACCATTACGCCGAAGCCTTCAACAATCTGGGCGTGATCTATTACGCCGACGACCATAACAATCGCAAGGCGATTCGCAATTACGAGAAGGCGATCAAACTGAACGATCAAATGGCGTCCTTTTACAGCAACCTGGGGACTGCCCTTTTCGCCAGCAGGAAGTATGAAAAAGCGACCCAGGAATACCAGCGTGCCATGGAGATAGACCCCACCATCTTTGAGCACCACTCCCGTTTTGGCACCACCGCCAATCTGACCCCCGCCGACCGTGGTCAGTTCGCCTTCACTATCGCCAAACTTTACCTGCATTCGGGGGACATCCAGCACTGTTTGCTTTACCTGCGCAAGGCCCAGGAGGAAGGAATCAAGATTTCCCAGAAGCTGGCCAGCGATCCCGCATTTCACGGCTATCAGAATGATCCCCGCTTTGTAGCCGTCGTACGCCACGAAGCGATCGCGGAAGCGCCCGACCCCCGTTTGCCCGATCCCCGTTAGAGCCCACAAAAATTGACCTTGATTTACAGAGATTTAACTGGTTAAATGCAACTTTTTGGTGGATTATGGTTCTAATGTTGTAGAACAGGTTGAGACGGCCTTCGGTAGCGGGAACTGCCGGAAGCTCCAGACGAAAGTTTGGAAAAGCGTTGATACCTGCCTCCTCTGGTGAAAGTACACGAAACGGTGGGAAACGGACCGCTCAAAAGGGCGGTCCGTTTCTTTTTGCCTCTGCTACCCCAAGTCTAGTCTCGCGGTACCCCGGTCGAATTTCATCCTGTGGCTCCGCGGCGCAATCATCTACGCAGTCGCTCGCAGCCACTCAAGTTGCGGGTGCAACAATCTTGAAAACCTCCGTCGGCTGCTTACTCCGAGATCAATCATCCTTGGCGATGAGGAATTTTGTTTCCCCAGGGATGATTTTTCCAAGTTGGTGACTTATCCCTTTTAGGTATTAGAATACGAATACGTTTCTGTACACCAATCCAGGAGGATTTCCCCTATGCTCCCCCGTTTCCATCAGACTCTGCGTTTAGCAGTGTCACTGCTGCTCGCAGCCATCTCGATCCCGGCAATTGCCCAATCCACTGGCAGTATCCAGGGCAGCGTCACCGACGCTTCCGGCGCTGCAATCCCCAATGCCACAGTAAACATCAAGAACACCGCGCAAGCCCTGCAGCGCACCGTAACCACCGACTCCGCGGGCGCCTACAACGTGCCCGCGCTCCCCCCCGGCACCTATGCGGTCGATGCCCAATCGCAAGGCTTCCAGCACCAGGTCGTGCAGGCACTCTCGCTCGCGGTGGGCAGCAACCTGGTGCAGAACTTCAGGCTCTCCCCTTCTTCGGTCAATGAAACCGTCACCGTCACCGAAGAAGCGCCCCAGATTGACTCCAGCACAATTACCGTGGGACAGACCATTGAACAAAAAGTGGTGCAGGAGATCCCGCTCAACGGCCGCCATTTCGTCGATCTCGGACTGCTTATACCCGGATCGGTAACGCCGCCCCAGAACGGTTTCCTCACCGCTCCTCTGCGCGGCCAAGGATCATTCTCCTTCAACACCGCCGGCAATCGCGAAGACACTGTGAATTTCATGATCAACGGCATCAATCTGAATGACATGGTGCAGAACCAGATCACCTTCCAACCTTCGATCAACACCGTCTCCGAGTTCAAAGTGGATAACTCCACCTACTCCGCCGAATATGGCAGAAACTCCGGCGCGATCGTCAACATCGCCACCCGCTCCGGCACCAATCAATTTCACGGAGAAGGCTTCGAGTTCATCCGCAACAATGCGCTCGATGCCCGCAACTATTTCAATCCCAAAGGCGTGCAACAATCGCCCTTCAAGCGCAACCAATTCGGCGCATCGCTTGGCGGCCCCATCATTCGCGACAAGACCTTCTTCTTCTTCAGCTATGAAGGCTTGCGTCAGCGCCAGGGAGTTACCGTCAATACCGGAGTCCCCAGCGCCGCCCAGCGCGCCACCGTCGTCGATCCCACATCGCAAAAGTTGCTCGGCGTGATTCCCGTGGCCAATGACGCCACTGGCACGCGTTTCATCGGATCGGCGACTGCTCCGGTCAACATCGACCAGTTCACCGGCGACGTAAGCCACAACCTGAACGACAAGATTCGTCTCCACGGCTACTACGCGTGGCAGCGCGACTTCCGTCAGGAGCCGACCTTGCAGGGCAACAACATCCCCGGCTTCGGGGATACCCGCTCCTCGCACCGCCAAATTCTTACGTTGGAGGCGTCCGACGCGATCACCTCTTCCCTGGTGAATGAAACCCGCCTTGGCTTTAATCGCATCAAGATTGATTTCGTCCCCAACAACAAACTGGATCCGACCACCTTTGGCATCAACAACGGACAGTCCGGTCCCATCGGCTTGCCGGAGATCAACATCGGCGGCCTGGGCACTGATTTCGGCGGTCCCTCGGGCTTCCCTCAGGGCAGAGGCGACACCACCGCAGTCGCCGCGGACACCGTCAACTATTTGCGCGGCAAACATAATTTCAAGATCGGCGCCGAATACCGCCGCTTCTACAACAATAACTTTGGTGGAGACAACGGCTTCCTCAGCTTTACCAACTTCACCAACTTCGCCATCGGCAACATCACCGGATTCCAGCAAACCGTTCCCGGGCCGAACCGCGTCGCCGTCAATTCACTGGGCGTTTTTGTGCAGGATAGCTACAAAGTTACCCGCCGCCTGCTGCTGGAGCTCGGGCTGCGCTACGACTGGAACGCTACCCCTACCGAGGCCCGTGACCGCTTCGTCAACTTTCTCGCCACCAGCGACTCCTTGCAGCAAGTCAGCCAGCCCTACCAGCAGAGCGCGCGCAACTTCCAACCGCGGGTTGGATTCGCTTACGACCTTCTGGGCAACGGCAATACCGTGATTCGTGGCGCATACGCCATCATGACCGACCAGCCCAACACCGGTCTGGTGAACGGCCTCTCCAGCAACCCTCCGCTCGCCAATCCTCTCAACCTGCTTGGCACTGCCACCTATGCTACGGTCGAGACCGCCGCCGGGGCCAGCGGATTAGCGCCCATCGCGGTTGATCCCAATTACAACGACAGCTACATGCAGCAATACAACTTCAATATTCAGCAGCAGGTCTCAAACTCGGTCTCGCTGATGGTGGGATACTTTGGCAACAAGGGCACCGATCTTCGCACTCGGGTGAACGAGAACCAATTCATCGGCGGCCTTCGCCCTTTTCCCACCCTCTCTGCCGCCAGCCCGATCCTGCCCGGAACAAAGCTGGGCAACATCTCAGAGAACGTCAGCCACGGAACCTCCAACTACAACGCGCTCTGGGTATCGAGCAACATGCGTCCCTGGCATAACCTGCAATTCAACGCTTCTTACACCTACTCGAAGTCGCTCGACGAGACCTCGCAGAACGGGCTGGGAGTCGTCGTGCAGAATTCATACGATATTCGCGGGGATTATGGCCTCTCCGACTACGACGCGCGCCACCGTTTCGTCATCAACTTCATCTACGATCTGCCCTTCCAAGGCAATCGCGTGGTCAGCGGATGGCAGTTTGGCAGCATTATTCAATTGCAAACCGGCAATCCGGTGAACATCCTGGCGAGCGGCGCCAAAGTGAACAGCAACTCGCTCACAGGCGTGGCCAGCCTTCGCCCCGACCTCACCGGACCGGTGCAATACCTGGATACGCGGCGCGCCGATGGCGCCATTCAATGGTTCGCTCCGTCCGTCTGTGATCCCACCAAAGCTGCGCTCTGCGCCCTCGGAACCACCTTCACAGTGCCCTTCGCCGGCGGGACTTATCACTTCGGCGATCTGGGGCGCAACAGCGTCATTGGCCCCGGCTTCGACAACACGGATTTCTCCATCATCAAGAACACCAAGCTTACCGAACGCCTGAACATGCAGCTCCGTGCCGAGGCGTTTGATCTCTTCAACCATCCCAACTTCGGACAGCCGGGCCGGGTTGCTCTTGCGGGCAGCACCACCTTCGGCGCCATCACTTCGACACGCTTCCCGGTGGGCGATTCCGGATCGTCACGTCAATTGCAGTTCGCGGTCAAGCTGCAGTTCTAGCTGATAAATCTCGTCGTGCGATAACCTTGCGGACCGCGAAAGCGGTCCGCCTTCTTATGCTCAAATATCATTGCAAGTTCCTGGGCCACTGCTGTGCCCCATGCCGAACGTTGAGAATCTCGATCCGGTCCTCGCGAACGCGATAGCAGAGTATGTAAGAAGTGCCAGGGATGACGAAATCTCGAGTATCCTCAGCGAAACCTGTTTTGCCTATCCTGGGATGCAACCGCAGTGAGTCAGCGGCGGATCGTATCCTGGCCGCCAGCTTCGCAGCCGCACTCCGGTTATCTTGTGCAATGTAGTAATAAATTTCTTCGAGATTGTCCAGAGCGGCGGAGAGCCAAACCAATCTCACTTGTACCTAGGCCGAGGGAGCGGGTTGTTGGTCCCCCAGGAGTCCAGCCATTTCATCACCTCTTCATGCTCTATAAACTCCCCCGCGTCCGCCTGCCTGATGCCCTCTTCTATGGCTACTAGCTGCGCCGCCTCGACTTCAACATAGGATTTGATCGCCTCTGCCGCCAGAAAGCTCTTCGACCTGCGAGTGCTCTTCGCAATCTTCTCTAACTTCTCTTTGATCTCTGGATTCAATCGAACCGACAATACTGTAGACATTGTGTTCACCTGTAAACATCCTACTACAACTGCCTCCCAGTCCGAATCCGCTTTGATCCGGGAAATCGATCCGCAAGTCCGCGGCTACTTGCTTTTGAAACTCGAACCTTTGAAACTGGAAACTGGTTCAGCCCACATACGCCGCAATCGCCTCTTCCAGCTTCCCCTGCGCCGCCAACACAAACTCAATCGTGTCCCGCCCCGCCCCCTCCCCCCCTCTATGCTCGGTAACATAGTGGACTTCATCAT